>JADIND010000054.1 GCA_017694215.1 Candidatus Scatousia excrementipullorum
TCATTAATATTATCTTTATTCAATTTAGCAAAAATTGCATTAAATTTATCTTTACCGACAGCACCTGCTTTGTTGTCAGCTTCCTCATAAAGAGCTTTTGCAATTTCTTCCGGAGATTTAATTTTACTTACCTCAGCCCTTGTTTCCGCATCCAGTTCCGGAACCGCGAGTCCGGCTTCTCCTGCATTCACTTCCGAACTTTTAGACTTTGCGGATGAATTATTTTCAGCTTTGAATTTTACATAAAACATTTCCCCCTTTTGAGGCGGATAATTTCTATCAATTCCGTTAAGAGCACAAAATTCACTTAACGTCATCCCGTATTCACGAGCAAGTGCGGTTAATCCTTTCCCTGACGGAATTTGTCCAGTCGGTACATTTTTTATAATCTGTCCCGGTTTCAGTGTTGAACCTTTTATACCTGTCTGTTTTTTGAATTCATCAACACTCATACCGAATTTTTTTGCCAGTTCGCTCACCGTTGTTTTTTTATCAATAACATAATCGCCCTTAGCTCTCAATTCACGTTTTTTCTTTATTGTTTCATCTTTTGAAACTGCTTTGTTACCGTTACTCACACCTGATACGCTTAAAGACATACTTTATCTCCTTTATTCACTTCTACACACATTAAAATACGGACATTTTTTTTTATTCTTTAGTAAAATTACCAAATGTTAAAAAAAATTTACAAATAAATGGAAAATGTAACAAAAACTGAATAATAAATTTGCATTCAGCCATGTTTATAATAAAATATTATTGGTTACACCAGCCCGATAGGTTTTACCCTAGTCCGAGCAGGGCAAGAGGGGCAGAATAAAGAGGCAGTCTGATAAAAGGCTGATTCCGGAAAAAATATTTTCTGCTTTTTAGTAAATCCTCCGGATGGGGCGGTATAGCCCGTAGTACAATACATAAACATAAGGAGAAAAACGATGCCGGTAGCATCAATGATTGAACTTTTGGAAGCAGGTGTACATTTCGGACACCAGACTCAAAGATGGAACCCTAAAATGAAACCGTATATTTACGGTGCAAGAAACGGTATTTACGTTCTTGATTTACGTAAAACATCTGATTTGTTGGATGAAGCTTATGCTGTAGTAAGAGAATTTGCGGCACGCAATAAAAACATCCTCTTTGTCGGTACAAAAAAACAGGCTGCTGAAGTTGTTGCAGAAGAAGCAAAAAGAGCAGGTGCTTATTACATCAACAAAAGATGGCTCGGCGGTATGCTTACTAACTTTGAAACTATCAGAGGTCGTGTTAATAAATTGAAAGAAATGGAAGAATTCATTTCTTCAGGTCACGCTGAAAAATTACCTAAAAAAGAAATTGCTCAGTTAAACAGACAATTAGGTAAATTGAGCAAAACATTAGGTGGTATCAAGGATATGAGAGGCTTGCCTGACTTAATCTTTATCATCGATCAGGGTAAAGAATTAATCGCAATTCAGGAAGCAAACAAACTTGGCATTCCAGTTATCTGTTTAGCTGATACAAATGCTAATCCGGATGGTATCGACCACATTATCCCTGGTAATGATGATGCAATCCGTTCTATCAAATTGATTACCTCTAAACTCGCTGATGCTGTTCTTGAAGGTAAACAATTAAGAGAAAACAACGCTAACCAGAAAGCTAAGATTGAAGAAATTAAAGCTGAAGATGCAGGTGTTGTTGAAGAAAAAGTTGAAGAACAAACTGAAACTGTTGCAGAATAATTTACTTTGAAGCGTGAACGGGCGGGAAGTTAAAACTTCTCCCCGTCACACTTCAGTTATTAAAAGGAGAGAATTATAATGAATATTACAGCTCAAATGGTTAAGGAACTTCGCGACAAAACCGGTGCAGGTATGATGGATGCTAAAAAAGCATTAGTTGAAACCGACGGTAATATGGAAAAAGCAATGGAAGTTCTACGCCAAAAAGGTATGGCTTCTGCTGATAAAAAAATGGGCAGAATCGCTGCTGAAGGTTTAATTGCAGCTTCTGTAAACGACAAATGCGGAGCTATGGTTGAAGTAAACTGTGAAACAGACTTCGTTGCGAAAAATGAAGAATTTAAAGAATTAACTTCAGGTCTTGCTGAAATGGTTGCGGAAACTAATCCTGCTGATGTTGACGCTTTACTTGCTGCAACTTGCCCTAAATGCGGTAAAGTTATTTCTGAAGTTATCAAAGAAAAAATTGCTTCTATCGGAGAAAAAATCACTTTCAGAAGATTTGTTCGTTATGAAGGCAACACTGCTTCTTACATTCACAACGGTAAAATCGGTGTTTTAATTCAAACTGATAAAAAAGATGCTGAATTAATGAATGATATCTGCCTACATATTGCATCAAATGCTCCTGAATTCATTTCAAGAAGTGAAATTCCTCAGTCTGTTATTGATCATGAAACAGAAATTGAAATGGGTAAAGAAGATCTTCAGAAAAAACCTGAAGCTATCAGAGCTAAAATTGTTGAAGGCCGTGTTAACAAACTTATGGCTTCTAGAGTTCTTCTTGAACAGCCGTTCGTTAAAAATCCTGACATAACTGTTGGTCAGTTAATTGAAGGCAAATTGACTATTGAAAAATTCACCAGATACGTACTTGGTGAAGGTTTGGAAAAACGTCAGGATAACTTCGCTGAAGAAGTTATGAGTCAGGTTAAAGGTTAATTGATATTATTCAAACAAACAAATAAAAAACAGAACCTGATATCAGGTTCTGTTTTTTATGAAATTTACTAAATTATGTTAAATATGCTTAATAACCATGTACAAACTTTAATCATTTACAAATAATATTATAACGGTAAGAATTTTTTACGTATTTTACTATTGAAATATAAACAAAATCTGTTATTATATAGAAAAGGAGTTAAATATGGAAAATATCAATATCAAATCGGTTGAGTCATTTTCGAAAGATGATTTTAATACAACAACTCTCACAATTATTGAAAATGATTGTGAAAAAGAAATTGTATTGCAGGGAAACGGATCCCTTAAAATTGCTGTAGAAGCTTAGAGTTTATTTATCAGAAAACGGCTGTTGCTGTGCTGCCGGAATTTCTGGCATGATTAAATCTTCCTGTACAGAATCGCTGTGTTTATTTGTTTTTGTTAAGGTATCTTCTGAATCGTCTTTATCTTTGTTGTTTTTGTCTTTTTTAAATTTGAAAGAGAAAAAGTCATTCTTTTTAATAACTATTTCTTCTCCGTTATTTGCATATGAAAGCGGAGTGCTTTCGTAAACTGAAACTACACTTGATTTCAGACGGTTTCCCTCTTCATTTTTTACAGCACCTTCAACTGCGTGATAGCCAAGGCTAAGACCTTTTACAAAATGATTTCCAACGGCAAGTGCTGCATCTTTAGCAAGTTGACCTTTATCGATGTCAAATTTAGGAGAATATTTACCGACATGTTCTTTTTCTATCGGATGTTCAACCCCGCTAAAATCTTTGTAGCTGACGGGAATAATCGAAAATTTCGCATCACGTTTTAATCTTTTTGGAGAAACGACATCAACAACTTTTGCCTTCATCCGGTACCCCGACCGCAGACTCAAATTTTCATCCAGCATAACATCATTATATATTTGAACCTCTATATATTCAGAAGGATTTTCAGTAGAAAAATCGCTCAAAGCCATAACCTGCATTGTTTCAGCATATACTGCAACACCAAAAGAACATATAGCTATGCTCAAAAACAGTTTAAATAAAACTTTTTTCATTTTACCAACCTTAATTATCTTAAAAATTCACGCTGCTGTAAAATACTGCCTAAAGGCATTGCAGGGTTATAAAGATTTGTTGCATCCATTGTTGATAAATCAGTACGCGGTAAGCCCGGAAGATATGTACTGAACGGTCTTTGAGATTCTTCTGTTGCCGGAACAAACAAATCTATTGTTGCATCAGTCGGAGAACCGGAAAGATTCTGATTGACACTGTTATCAACAACCTGCTGTACATCTTTAAAATTCAAAATAAACATCTGACCGGTGTGTACCGTAAACGGAGAACCGGATGGTGTTGTGTGCTGGTTATTGACAAAACCTGCAAATATACCGTAAGTTTGAGCTTTAATCGGTAATTCTTCATTATGAATATTGATATAACTGTACGGAACGAATGCAAAAGCCCCGTTATTAGTCGGAACAACTTTTCCTTTTACAGTAAAGTTTTCAAACAAAACGACATCATCAGTTACCTGAATATTACTTTTAACCTGAACAACCATAGATTGCGGCGGATTATTCGCACTATAAGGTGTTAAGGCAACTACAGGCACTGTCTTAGCCATTACAGCCGAGCCAGCTAACATTAATGCTAAAATTATTCCGGATAAAAACTTTTTCATATAAAATCTCCTGATGATATCATTATTTATATCTATATGATAACATATCTTTCAAAAAGCGTCAATATATACGGATTATACAACATGTTTTACAGTACACCTTTGAGATATTGTCCGGTGAAAGATTTTTTGTTTTTTGCTACTTGCTGCGGGGTTCCTGTTGCAATTATCTGACCTCCGCCATTACCGCCTTCCGGTCCCAAATCAATTATGTAATCCGCAACCTTAATTAAATCAAGATTATGTTCAATTATCAAAATGGTGTTCCCTTGATCGGCAAGCTGCTGAATAATTTTAATAAGCTTATCCAAATCATACCAGTGCAGCCCGACGGACGGTTCATCCATAAGATAAAGGGTTTTACCCGTAGCACGTTTATTAAGTTCCGAGGCAAGTTTAATTCTCTGAGCTTCTCCGCCGGATAGGGTTGTTGCACTCTGCCCGAGTTTAATATAATCAAGGCCTACATCATAGAGAGTTTGGAGTTTATTTTTAATGGCAGGAATACTGTCAAAAAATTCCAGAGCCTCTTTTACACTCATATCAAGGACATCTGCAATAGTTTTTCCTTTGTATTTAACTTCCAGTGTTTCTCTGTTATATCGTTTTCCTTTACATACCGGACATTTTACGTAAACATCCGAGAGAAAGTTCATTTCAATTTTGTGAACACCGTCGCCTTTGCAGGCTTCACAGCGTCCGCCTTTTACATTGAAACTGAATCTTCCGGGTTTATAGCCGCGAACTTTTGCCTCATTTGTTTTTGCATACAAATCTCTTATATGAGTAAATAAATCCGTGTAAGTAGCAGGGTTTGAACGCGGCGTTCTGCCAATCGGCGACTGGTCAATATCAATTATCTTATCTATATTTTCAAAACCTTCAATTTTATCAACACCTTGCGGTTTCGGCTTGTTGCCGCGAAGTTGATGAAGTGCATATTCATAAATCAAGTCTTGCATCAGTGTTGACTTACCTGATCCTGAAATACCCGTTAATACAACAATTTTACCGAGCGGAATGTCAACATCTATATTTTTTAAATTATTCAAATGTGCATTTTTAACTCTGAGAAAATGTCCGTTGCCCTCGCGAATTTTATCAGGTACCGGAATATATTTTTCACCGCTCAAATACTGACCTGTTAAAGATGACTTACAGTTAATAATATCCTGCAAAGTTCCCTGAGCAACAATTTTACCGCCGTTTATACCTGCTTTAGGCCCGATATCTACGATGTAATCAGCATTACGCATAGTATCCTCATCGTGTTCGACAACGATAAGAGTGTTTCCGAGATTACGCAGTTTTATAAGCGTTTTTATAAGCCTGTCGTTATCTCTCTGGTGCAGGCCTATTGAAGGTTCATCAAGAACATACAAAACTCCGGACAAACCGCTTCCGATTTGTGTAGCAAGCCTGATTCTTTGTGCCTCACCGCCGGATAAAGTTCCGGCACGACGTGCCAAATCGAGATAAGCAAGTCCTACATCACACAGGAAACGAAGCCGGGCTCTGATTTCATCCAATATTTGTTTTGCAATCTGCAAATGATACTCATCTAGTTCTAGATAAAGATCGTTTATAAAATTCAATGCCTCATCAATCGGCATAAGCGTAAATTCGTAAATATTTTTCCCTTTTATTCTGACCGCTAACGGAAACGGTTTCAGTCTTGCTCCGCCGCATGCCGGACACGGAGTTGTAACCATATATTTTTCAATTTCTTCCCGCCAGTATTCTCCGTTTGAATCATTGTAACGTTTTTCAAGAAACGGAATTACACCTGAAAATCTATGATATTTAGTTTCATATCTGTGTGTGCCAAATTTCATGACATGAAACTTAACTAAATCATCACCTCCGTATAGGATTATATGCTGCTGTTCTTCCGGCAAATCCTCAAATGGAGTATCCATATCAATTCCATAATGTTCACAAACTGATTTTAAAACATCTTCATAGTATGTTGTTGACGTCTTTGACCACGGATAAATTGCCCCGTCACGCAACGATTTTGTTCTATCAGGGACTATAAGGTTCGAGTCTATAACAAAATCGGCTCCCAGGCCTCCGCAGCGTTCACATGCACCGTAAGGATTATTGAAAGAAAATATTCTAGGAACCAGCTCTTCAAAGCTTATATTACATCTCGGGCAGGATAATTTTTCACTGAATATAATCTCCTTTTCTCCGACGATATCAACAACTACAATGCCGTCAGCTTTTTTTAATGCAATCTGGACGCTGTCGGCAATTCTTGAGCGGGCTGTTTTTTTGACAACAATCCTGTCGACAACAACATTTATTGTATGTTTTTTTGTTTTAGCAAGCTCTATTTCATCTTCATCAAGGTTATAAATCTCACCGTCAACTTTTACTCTTACAAATCCTTCCTGTCTGAGTTCTTCAAACGTTGATTGAAACTCTCCTTTTTTACCCCTTACAATCGGTGCAAGAATTTGAATTTTAGTACCTTCACCTATTTTCAAGATACTGTTTACGATTTCATCAATAGACTGCGGCTTGATTTCATCTCCGCATTCGGGACAATAAGGAGTACCTACACGGGCATAAAGAAGCCTTAAGTAGTCATAAATTTCCGTAACGGTACCTACCGTTGAACGAGGATTATTACTTGTCGATTTCTGGTCAATGGAAATTGCGGGAGAAAGCCCGTCAATATATTCAACGTCAGGCTTATCCATCTGTCCGAGAAACTGTCTTGCATAAGTCGAAAGGCTTTCAATATAGCGTCTTTGCCCTTCCGCAAATATAGTATCAAATGCAAGCGAACTCTTGCCCGAACCTGACACTCCCGTAAAAACGATTAGTTCATTTTTGGGGATTTCAAGCGATACGTCTTTTAAATTATGTTCCTTAGCACCCTTAATCGTAATTTTATCTATCATAACTAAATTATCGCACTAAAAATTTCACAGGCAAGAATTTCTTTTCTTATTTTTTGATAACAAAAGCTCCTTCTAGTAAAAGAAGGAG
>JADIND010000002.1 GCA_017694215.1 Candidatus Scatousia excrementipullorum
GCACTCAACACCTTATTAAGCAATTCTGCAACAAATTCAACAGACTCAAGTGTCATCTCAAGAATGCTTTTCTGCGGAACACTTAATTCGCCATAGTGACCGTTACAAAGCATTTGTAAACTTTTTATCTGTCCGTTTAGCGGCGTTTTTAAATCATGTATTAATGTTGCAAGAAAAATTTCTTTCTTAACATCCAACTTATTTTTCTCATCAAGAAGATTTTTCAATCTTTGATTTTCTTTTAAAAGTGTTTTTATATCACCGGCATCACAAGAAGATGCTGAAATTTCTATATTTGTCGAATTTTGCATAACCGTCACCCCAAAATTTTATTTTATTAACCCCAAATTATTATGCATACCTGAGCTTTATTTTGATACTACTCCATGCTTTAGAATAAATAAAAAATTTAACAAAAAGTTATATTTATACATGCTAAAGAGTAATTATCCGGACAAAATTCTTCAACCTTATAGCTTACCGGGCTATATCAACGATTGCAAACGCATTAAAGTCCATAGAGCCAAAAATTATCTTTACCTGATTTTCATTATAATCTTTTAGTTTTATAAAATTAATTTCGGGTTCATTAAAATCATCATTTGTTTCCGTTGCCGGAAAATCCGCCATCAAAAATTGCGACTGATATAATTTTATACGAGGAACACCGTCAATCATTTCTCCCTTTGCCTGATAATGTCCCACTGGTAAAACTCCATCATCATTAAGTTTTAAGGGAATTGATATGCTCAAAATTGGAAGTTCTTCTACCGCCTCTTTTATCTCATTTGTTTCATTACTCTGCTGAAAACTTTCACCCTTCATTTTTTTAGGTTTTTTCTGCCGTTTTGCTTTTAACTTATCAACAATAGAATTAAACTGTTCATCAGTGACAGGTTTTTGCTGCCCTGCCCGGGTTGCGGTATCATCTGCGTAATTATCCCACAAATCACCGCTTGAGCCAAAGTCATCTGCCAAAACATTTCCTGAAAATATAAATAATACACTTAACAAAACAAATATTTTTTTCATATTTTTATTTTTAATGATTTTTTATTTTTTGTAAACGTTCAAATAAAGTAAATATAAAAAGAGCGGCAATGCCGCTCTGCTTCACAAGAAATAAAATATACACTTTACGAGGATTACACACACAACTTTTATTCTATGTAACTTGTTAAAAGTTCCTGACCTAATGCGGACATTCTGAGCTTTTTCAAGGCACGCAGCTCTGTCTGTCTTATACATTCTTTAGTTACGCCGTAAATGTTGCCTATTTCCTCAAGCGTCATTCTCTGTACATCCCCGAGTCCGTAACGCATTCTTACCACGGATTGTTCTCTTTCTTTCAAAGTTGAAACAACAAGTTCAAGATCATTTTGCAGATTTTTGTATTCAGCTTCCTTTGTAACAGAGGCTTTCTCATCCTCTAAAATATCTGCAATATTCATATCCTTGCCGTATGCACAATCAAATCCGCTTTCAATAGAAACCGTTTTTGAATATGCAGATAAAAATGTCTCAATCTTATCCGGTTCAATATTCATTTTCTTTGCAACGTCAAGGTTTTTAACCTGACAATTATATTCTCTTTCCATTTCGGATTTAACTTTTGAAAACTTTGAAAGAGTTTCCTGAACATAAACCGGAATTTTCATACAATGCGACTGCTCGGATATAGCCTTAAACATAGCCTGTTTTATCCACCAGCCGGCATAAGTCGCAAATTTGTAACCTAGTTTATAGTTGAATTTTTCAGCAGCAACCATAAGCCCGAGGTTTCCCTCCTGAATTAAATCAATCATCGGAAGTCCGGACATATGTATTGTTTTTTTTGCAATACCGACAACAATCTTTAAATTAGCCTGAATAAGTTTTTTCTTAGCTTCTTTATCACCGTTCTTTGCCAGTTTTGCGATTTCTCTTTCTTCTTCTGCACTCAATGACGGATAATCCGTTATTTCTCTCAAGTATCCGGCAAGTACACTGTCATCAAATACAGGTTCAAACTTCTTCATTTTTACCGGGGAATTTTTGCTCATAATCTCTACTCCTTGCTTTTGCTTCCGCAAATTCAGCGGACAGCATGGTATCTTGACCCGTTCGGGTTCAAGAGCTTTATAACACGAAACAACACTTGTATATATATAGTATATACTATAATATATACAATTTCAAGTCTTTTGTTAAGAATTATTAAAAAAGAAAGCCCGGAATGTTGCAGCTTTGGTATTTAGAAGTGTTTGCAGTATAATAATAGTGAGGAGAGGATACTATGAAAAAGAAAATCATTATATCATTAAGTGTTTTATTACTTGTAATAGCAACATCTGCAATATCTCTTGCAGTAAACAATGCCATTGAAAACAACAAGAAAAAAGTACCTTCAGATTATAAAATAGGCATCCCTTATGAACAGGCTCTTAAATCTGACAAACCGATGCTGGCATTATTTTATGTTGACTGGTGCGGTTACTGTTTGAGATTCATGCCTAAGTATAAGGAAATTCATTCAGAATACAAAAATAAATTCAGCGTTGTAATGTTAAATGCCGAAGATCCGAATAATCAATCACTTGTTGCTGATGTAAAACTTACCGGATTCCCGACACTGTATATCATTGATCCTAAATATGATAACAGACTTCTATTAAATAATGCATTATATCTGGATAAACCAAGTCTTAAGACTGAACTTGAAAGATATTTAAGAATCAGATCTCTTCTTGACAAAGGTGCTGAATGCACTCAAGGCAAATAATTGCATAAAAAAAAGACCTTGATTAATTTTTTCAAGGCCTATCCGTTTAAATAAGAAGAGAGAGCTTTATATTTATATAAAGTACAGTGGTTAAAAAAAATTGCTAGTTTTGATGCATTTTTTTAATAATTCTTAACATGGAAATTTAAATCTTAATGAAAGACATTCAAAATCTTAAAGATACAAGAAACGTTGATATTCAAAAAGTAGGGATAAAACACCTTGAACTGCCGCTTATAATCCAGAGAAAAAACAAATCAAATCAGGTTGTAAGCGGTAAAGCGAAGGTGAATGTTTCTTTGCCGAAAGATTACAAAGGCACTCATATGTCGCGATTTGTCGAAGTTCTTAACGAATGGCAGAATAAAAATCTGTTAGGAGTTGATATAAAAGGATGTCTTGAAAAAATTATCGAACACCTGAATGCTCAAAGCGGCGAAGTCCAATTCAAGTTTAAGTATTTTATAGAGAAGAAATCTCCGGTAACAAAACTTCCTGCACAAATGGGTTATGACTGCTCATTTGAAGGCAAAATTGATGAAAACGGATATAAATTTATACTGGGAGTAAAAGTTCCCGTCACGACACTATGTCCTTGTTCTAAGGAAATTTCCGATAACGGAGCACACAACCAGCGGGCTTTTATTACCGTTAAAGTTTCGTATGATGAGGATAAACACATCTGGCTTGAAGATTTAATAGAACTTATTGAAAGCTGTGCCTCATGTCCTGTATATCCGCTATTAAAACGGGAAGACGAAAAATATGTTACGGAAAAAGCGTGGGATAACCCGAAATTTGTAGAGGATGTTCTGAGGGATGTTGTGGTTAAACTCAGAGAACATGAAATTGTTAAAGAATTTGAAGTAGAATGTGAAGCTTTTGAGAGTATTCATAACCATTCGGCCTGGGCTTATCAAAAAGAGATAAAATAACAAAGGAGTACAAGTATGCTAGAACACAGTCATAGAGATAGTTTCAGACAGGGAGGGGGGGGTAAGATCCTTGTCTGTTACCACAAGCGGGACAAATTATTTAAAAATGAAGTTTTAGTTCCAATCCACTGCGGCAGAGCACTTGCCTGTGAAGCATCCAAAGACGGAAAAATGAGTCAGGAAGATTATCAGTGGATGTTAGATAATATGATTGGCGACGACACGGGAGATAATATCTCAAAACTTAATCGCGATGTCAATGAAATGACCGCTATATACTGGGCGTGGAAAAATTATGACAAACTCGGGAATCCTGATTATATAGGTCTATGTCATTACAGACGATTTTTTGATTTTTCAGATATTTTAAAAATACATAGCCTTAAGTTACTAAATCTACTCGGATTAAATAATAAAAGTTTAAATAAAATATTTTCAAAGTATGAAACAGTTTTTCGGGAAGGAACCCGAGTATTTAAATTACCTCATTCTTTTGACGGCTATCAGGAAATAGTAAATCTTTCAGAAACTTATCATCCGATATTATACAAACAGTACCAGAAATTTCAAAAAGAAAGAATTTATTATTTTAATAATATGTTTATAATGAAAAAGGAAGATTTTTTTGAATACTGCGAAGAAGTTTTCCCGCTAATGTTTGATTTTCTTGCAAAGCCTCAAGAGGAAGTAAATGCAATGTTTTTAGACTGGGTCAAGGAAAATTGGACAGAGGAAACGTATTTAACAATAAAAAAAGAAACAGAAAACAATAATAATATTTATCCAAGAATAACAGGGTTTATGATGGAATACATATCCTCCTTTTATTTTAGCCATTTAAACGAAAAATATAAGGAAAAAGCACTGGGTTGTCCTGTTATAAACCCGCAGATGAAATTCAAGTTTCTTTCACAGAAAATGTTTTCTATCAGAAATTCCTCTGATAAAATTCACAAAAATATTTATCTTCTTGGATTTAAGCTGGAAGTTAAACGGAAATAGCTAAAACTTGTAAGTTACAATGGCGTTAACACTCCAGTTTTTGGAAGAATTATCTTTTATATCCTGAAGGTTATAACGTTGAGCCTCCAGTGATATAGCTGTATTATCGCCAATTTTTTGCGTTACACCGGCAAAAACACCTGCACTGTTTGTCCATTTACCGCTTTGATAATTTATCGTACCAGAATAATGCGGATTTATGTAAACACTAGTCTTATCTCCTACAGGAACATTGACAGTCAGAGGCGAATAACGAACCTGTGTAGTACTTTGTTTATTGGTTTTGATATTATTTCTTACCCTGAGATTTTGCCCTAATATTCCATTCCTGTCATAATTAAAACTTCCTTTAAAATCTACAACATAAGATGCGTATGATGAAAAATCAGTCCCGATTCCTGTAAACACAGAAGCCGAACCTCTTTTCCCCATAATCTTTTCTTCAAGACCGGCAATAGTAGTATTACTGCCGTCAATTCCCTGATAAGTACTTACTGATGCATTTAGTTCTGATCCATTTACCGGCATAAAAATTCTCCTGAATTATCCCCTATATGTATATAAAGGATTTTCATTCAGGAGAATTGCCTTTTTGTTAAGATTTATTCAGAAAGAAGTTTTTCGGCAAGCTCTGATTCGGTTCTACCGTTAAGAGCTTTGTTAACTTTCTGCAATTTTTGAGCAATAAGTTCCATATTATCTGTCCAGACAAAGTTGTCATTAACATATTTTTCAGCTTTTTCGAAATCCCCGTCAAGTTGAATTCTTATAATTTCAGACAGCATTTCTTTTGCAATCGGAACAACCTTATCTATATTTACATGAATTTTGCCTTCAGGAGTAATTTCATAACCGCCCCGGTCTGCAAAATACTTGTTCTGCATAACTGTCCGGACTCTGTGAGCCTGACTTAAGGTTGGTTTTGATTTTAGGAAATTATCGGTCATTGTTGTTACGATAATTTGTTTTCTTTGTTCAGGAGTGTACATTCCAAGCTCCGTCAACAAATCAACAAAGGCAAGAGAACCCATATCAGCCTTGTTCTCTTCTACAATATTTCTATACTTGCCGAGTGTTTCACAAGCCTTTTTAGGACCGAGTGAATGAGCATTTTCATGCCCGATGGTAAACCAGTGATCAGCCTCATCAAGATAATATTGATGCTGCTCTTTATCGAGAATAGCATCCAATCTCTCCTGAAGTTTTGCCATATCACTGATAAATCTTATCTGTCTGTGATAAACGTTACGTCTGCCGCCACCTATTTGCAAAGAAAGCTTATCGTCGTTAGGGAGATTTTCTGCAAGAGTAATCCCGCCTCTATAAGCTCCGACATCTCCTGCTACGGCTACAAGATCAACATCAACCATTGTTTGTTTAGTATCGCCTTCTGTTGATATGTTCTGTTCATATTCATCTGCATAAGGCATATTTTTTGCAAGTATCGGAAGATACTTTTTAATCGCCATAAGAGCTTCCGTTCCGTCTTTATTTACAATACCGACTCTTGCTCCGAGAAAATCTTTAGGAATAGGAGAAATTCCGCGTTCTTCAAGCATTTTGCTCAATTCTTTATTCTCAACAATAGTTCCTGTCATTTCATCTTCATAATTTTCTCTGGTAATTGTAAATTCGAGAGGGGTGTCCTGCAATGTTGCCCACTGTTTATCCGCATAAGCATCAAGCATAGGATTTGCCATTCTTAAAGCCTGAGCCTGCAATATCAAATATTTTGTAAAATTTCTGTCAGTAGAAGTTTCTGCTGCTGCATCCAATTCATCCGCCATGTGAGAAAATTCTTCCTTAAACTTGTCAACATAGTCAATTCCGACGAGTTCATCTCCATTTCTTTCAACAACAGAACGCTGTGTCAGAATTTTTTTGACTTCATCGTCCTTACCCTCGTTCAACATTTTAATCAAAATCTGATGAAACTCTTCTTTTGACAAATCTTCGGGATAAACACCCTTTCCCGGATGTTCTGTGTAACCTTTTGCCAGATTGATTTTATTTGACATATTATCTATAGCATTTATACCTTTTTGTGCATCAAAAAGAACCTTTGTAAGCTCGGCATCTTTATTGCCTTTTGAGATTTCAGTGTTCAAATAATCTCTGAATGCAAGGTTATGCGGATTATCAATCTTCATATTAATATCTTCAAGAATGTAAGCAGCTTTTACAAGGTGTTTAAGTGCCTCCTTGTCTCCGTCTTGAAGATTTAGATACTCCGGGGCATCAGCTTTGAGCATCTTTTTGGTTATTAAATAATCCTTATGTGTACGTTTTTCAAGCTCATCCGTCGAAAGATTAAGCTCAAAATCTCCTTTAAACGAAATATTATTTCTGTTTGCCATAATATTCAGCTCCTTCATTAAAGCCTCGCTTCTGTCTGTATTTGAAGAAGCTGCAGCCTGTGTATTCATCTGTTTTGTATTATAAAAACGGGTATTTATCCTGCTTGTTGTAACTTTATTTACTTCCATAGGCATATTATAGCAGTTTTTTTAACTTTAGCAAGAGCATAAGAAAATTAAATTACTTATGATAGGTTTCACCTTTTATTATTTTAAAAGCTCTGTAAATTTGTTCCACAAGAAGCAGTCTTGCAAATTGATGCAAAAAAGTCATTTTTGACATACTCAATTTAAAATTTGCACGGGCAGAAACATTCTTTGATAATCCGCAGGAAGAACCGATTACAAATACTAACTCGCTAAGCCCTTCATTAGTCAAATCTTCAATTTTTTCAGCAAATTCTTCCGATGAAAGCTGCCTACCTTGAATTTCAAGCGTAATAACATACGATTGAGGCTTGATATGAGATAAAATTTTTTCACCCTCTTCATCCAGAACTTTTTCAATTAAATTTTCGTCTTTTATTTCTATAGGAGAAAGCTCCAAAATCTCAACAGCTGCATATGGGGTAAGACGCTTTAAAAATTCATCTGTTCCATCTTTCAAAAATTTTTCTTTAATTTTGCCGAGTGCTATAATCTTAATTTTCATTATTTACCATATAAATAGACTGAGAAGGGAATGCAAAATCAATACCTTCCTGTCTGTATTGTCTGACAATTTCAAGCATAAGACGTTCTTTAATCTTTCTGAACTTATTCAGCTCTTTGGTTTTTATATAAGCCTGAGCTTTAATGTTGATTGAACTGTCTGCAAGTTTATCCAAAAACACAATAAAATCACTGTAAACATCTTCATCAGAAGAAAAAATCTCTTCAATAATCTTAATAGCACGCTCAATCTTGGCATCCGGCGTATCATAAGTTATGCCGAAAGTTTCAAAAAACCTTCTTCTGTGAATTCTCGAAACATTCACTATATCTGCAGCCGCAACCGTCCCGTTCGGAACAATAGTCAATTCATTATCAAGAGTTCTGATTTTTGTGGAACGCAAATTAATATCTTCAACAGTACCCTCAATAGTTCCGACCTGAATATAATCACCTAGCTTATAAGATTTGTCGGAAAGAACGGATATCGTACCAAATACGTTCGCAATAGTCGCATTAGCAGCAAAACCAACCGCCAAACCTGTGATTCCGAAACCTGCAATCAATGAAGATACCGAATAACCGTGATTCTGCAAAAATGCCGCAAGCATTATGAAAAATACTATGAATTTTAAAATTCTTGATAATGCCGGTATGAACTTTATTATCTGTTCATTTTTATTTTTAAGCACTTTAGTTTTAAGCTTATGCTCAAAAACGTCAATAAGTTTCACCAGAAGGCATAAAACAATGATATTCACGGTAATTTCAATAATTAAATCAAAATGAATTGATTTGAGAACTTTTTTAATATCTTCTATATAAGCGAGAATTTCAATAATCAGCTCTTTCATTCACATATCCTCATTAACTGTTATCAGATATAATATCAAGACTTATTATAAAATACAAGCAAAATTAATTAAATATTTTTAGATTTAGAAACCTCTATTATTTTATCGGTATAATCAAGCATATCCTGATAAAGTTTAATACGGTCTTCTCCGGCTGTTATAATTTTATTTAGCAGTTGTTGTTTATCCTTAGAAATTTTATTTTCTTCAACATTCAATCCGAAATCATCTAATGTCAAATGAAGTATTGATACTAACATTAAAAAATGTTCAAGTTTAGGAAGATACTTTCCGTTTTCAATACGGCACAAATGTTTCTCTGTAAATCCGGCCATTTCTGCAAGTTCATATTGTTTTAGCCTGGCTTTTTTACGAGCTTCCCGTATCACAATTCCTATATTATGTTTATCAATAAGAAACATAAATCTCCTTTTTTATAAGGATAGCTTACAATGCAAATTTCAAAAACCTCTTATTAGTTACTTTATATAAAAAAGTGATTGACAAGCTACTTTGCGGCGGATATTATTATTTATAATGTATGATTAAATTATTATCATGTTTAATTCCAATAAAAATCTTAAGAATAAAATTTAGACAGTTTTGCA
Organism: Candidatus Scatousia excrementipullorum; assembly: GCA_017694215.1. GTDB lineage: Bacteria > Cyanobacteriota > Vampirovibrionia > Gastranaerophilales > Gastranaerophilaceae > Scatousia > Scatousia excrementipullorum. The sequence continues at coordinate 9,169 of JADIND010000002.1, forward strand.
ACAGCATACAAATACTGTTTACTGCAAAATCAATAGGAAAAAATTTTTACTGCGGGAAATTTTCTACAGTAAACAAAAACACTATTATAAAAAATAACGTTAAATTAAACGGTTTGCATATCAGCGGTTCAGGTAAGGTTGTACTGGGCAATTATTTCGTTGCAGGATTTGATTCACAGATTATCTCGGATAGTCATAACTATGAAGGCGATGACATTCCTTATGACAAAACCGTTATTTCAAAAGATATAGAAATTGGAGATTTTGTTTGGATTGGAGCTAAAGTAATCATTTTACCCGGAACAAAAATCGGAGAAGGGGCAATCATTCAAGCCGGTGCAGTAGTTCATGGCGAAATTCCTGCTTTCGCAATAGCAGGAGGAAACCCTGCTAAGGTGTTCAAATATCGAAACATCGAACATTTTCTTGCTCTTAAAGAAAAAAAATTGAAATAAAACAGACCCTCATTAATTTTTACGGAACACAAGACAGTATTTATCTTGAATTTGCTCCTCACTCACAAATTATAACCTTCTCACATTATATTCCGGCAAATAAAAAACACCCATCTTATGATGAGTGTTCTTTATTAGCGGAAGACGAGACTCGAACTCGCGACAGTCTGCTTGGAAGGCAGATACTCTACCAACTGAGCTACTTCCGCATGGAGTATTTGCTACAAAATTTAATCTAATATAAAAATAAAAAATTTGCAAGAGAAAAATATAGTGATTTATATCGCAGTTTACACTAAATGTGCACACTACTGTCATGCTGAACTTGTTTCAGCATCTCTCAACAACAAGACAATGAATCGAGTTCAGGGTGACAATTTCGATATTGTTTCGTGTAAACTTGTATATAATTTCCCAAAAATAATGAAATTTGTTATATTGCGACTTATTCTCATATTTCGTCGTAATAGGCACATAGAACAATACTTGTTACTTATCTAATTCTTTCGAATTAGTTATCTGATGTTAGAAATTCATCCGAAAGTCCACTCCCAAGAAGGGTGAAAACGGTTGAAAAATGCGTTATTATTATACTATAAGCTTACTGTATCCAGGCACTTTTTTCGGGGTTGCGACAAGATTTTTCTTTGAGCGGTTTGGTTTAAAATACGGTGGGCTTATTCCCTACAAAAATCCTTCACTCTTTATAATAGATTTCACGTTAGATATACTTAGCCTGTTTGAAGCACACAAACAGGTTTTCTCTTTTGCAGATTTTCTGGTATAATTTATTGTGTAGAAATTATAAGGAGTAAAAATTTATGACAACGGAAGTAAGAGCAAGCCATATTCTCGTAGCAACAGAAGACGAGGCAAATAGATTGCGTGAAGAAATAATTAACGGAAAAGATTTTGCCGCTATCGCCGCTGAATATTCACAATGTCCTTCAGGTGCGGCAGGCGGAGATCTTGGTTTCTTCGGCAAAGGTATGATGGTTAAACCTTTTGAAGATGCAGCATTTTCTCTTGAAATCGGCGAAATTTCTCAGCCGGTTCAAACTCAATTCGGCTGGCATTTAATTGTAGTAACAGATAAGAAGTAATAATTATGGAAAATTTAAACAATATCCGCAAGTTTATAACCGCGAACAATCTTGATTGTGTGCTGGTTAATTCAACAAACGAATTTTTGGAAGAATATACACCGTTATCAGAAAACGCACGTTTCGCCCTTACAAAGTTTTCAGGTTCAACCGGCGATGCGGTTGTAACTGCGGATAATGTTTATCTTTTTGTTGACGGAAGATACCATATTCAGGCAGATATGGAAGCTGACCATAATATTATAACGGTTATAAAACTTCAAACCGGAGATTCCATGCTTTCTGCAATGCAGAAACTTCTTCCCACAAATGCAAAAATCGGGGTTTGTTCAAAGAAAAATTCTCAAAACAGAGTAGAAAAACTTTCGGAATATTTTAAAATTCAACTTTTTGATAATGACTTAATTCCGCTTCAAAAAGAAAAAACAAAGGATAACGCAGAACCGCTAAACATAGCATTCACCGGCCGTCCGACGTCTGACAAACTCAGACAGATTACAAGAAATTTAAATCCAGATGATGCAATTCTTGTTACAAATGCTGAAGAAGTTTCCTATCTTTTCAATGTAAGGGATTTTTCAAGACCTTACACCGCAAAAATTAAGGCCAAGGCTATTATCGGTAAAAAACTTTCTGCAATTTATAAGGATATGGAAAAGTTTGAACAGGATTTGAAACTTATTAAAGGACAAATTTTTGTTGATAAAAAATCCATCAGTGCTTATGATTACAAACTTGCCGGTTCAAGAATTGCCGTTTTAAAACAGAGTCCTGTTCAGAAAATGAAATCAGTAAAAAATGAAGCTGAAATTTTCAACTATATAAAAAGTTTTGAAAGAACTGATATGGCAGTATCTGCAATACGGGATTACATAGAAAAAAATGACAATATCTCCGAATATGCTATTGCGGAAAAACTGGAAGAATATTTTAAACATTTCGGAGCAAAAAGCCTGAGTTTTAAATCAATAGTTGCCAAGGATAAAAATTCCGCCCTTGCCCATTATTCAAAATGTTCAAAAGATGAAATCTTAAAAGAAGGTTCTCTGGTATTGATTGACTGTGGTGCTTATTACGAAGCCGGTCTGGCAACCGACATCACAAGAGTTTTTGTAAAAGGAACGCCTTCTGATTTACAAAAAAAAGTTTA
>JADIND010000055.1 GCA_017694215.1 Candidatus Scatousia excrementipullorum
AGGGTAAAGAGTTAGGTTATACTAAATTTTATACAGTATTAACCCCTCACCCTAGCCCTCGCCCATTGCGGGAGAGGGAAAACCAAGCCTCCCTTGGTAAGGGAGGTGGCACGGAAGTGCCGGAGGGTTTAAGGAAGTTTACCCTCACCCGAATTGCTAAATTCACAAAGTTCATTAAGCAATTCAACCCTCTCCCAAAGAGAGAGGGTAAAGAGTTAGGTCATCCTGAATTTGTTTCAGGAACTTATACCGTATTAACCCCTCACCCTGGCCCTCTCCCGCAAGGGGCGAGGGAAAACCAAGCCTCCCTTGGTAAGGAAAGTGGCACGGAAGTGCCGGAGGATTTCAAAAAGAGAAAAGCAGCGTTTACGCTTGCAGAAGTTCTCATAACGCTCGGCATAATCGGAATAGTTGCAGCAATGACACTGCCTGCAGTTGTTAATAAATATCAAAAACTGGTAACCTCCGCCAGATTAAAAAAGTTCTATTCCTCTATGAATCAGGCAATATTAATGGCAGAAAGCGAACACGGTTCTTCAGCATACTGGAATCGTATAAATTTTATTGAGGACGGTGAAGGACAGTACAAGTACAATGAAGGTGCTGTCAGTATTTTGAATACCTATATTTTACCTTATGTTAAATATTTAAAATTGGACAAAGGCTCTTTGCCTGTTGAGGATTCTGAAGGAAATGTGGTTCAGGATGGCGAATTCCCGACTGTATATTTTGCTGACGGTACAACAATGCAGGTAGTTATCGGTTCTTGTTTTGATATCTATTTTGATTCGAACGGTATGGGAAAACCTAATACCAAAGGTGTTGACCAGTTTATTTTTTATTTTTGTTATGGAAACAACAGAAAGAAAACGACATTCAGTTCTTTGATTCCGGAAGAAGATGCGAACACCTATGAACCGAGAGCGGAAGCTTTGCGTATATGTAAGATAATTCCTGACAGGTGTTCAATATTACTGGAAAAGTATGATAATTTTGAATTTAAGGAGGATTACCCGTGGTAGTTTTTTTCATGATAAAATTATCTCATTGAAAGAGAGGGATATATTATGAAAGCTGTTGTATTTGATGAAAAACTTAAACTTGTAACCGATTACGAAAAACCTGTTCCGAAAAAGGGTGAGGCTCTTGTAAGAGTTACTCTTGCAGGTATTTGTAATACTGATTATGAGATTACAAAAGGTTATATGGGTTATAAAGGAATTTTAGGACATGAGGCTGTCGGTGTAGTGGAAGAAATTAATGATGAAGACCAATCACTGCTGGGAAAACGTGTTGTGTCAGAAATCAGCTATGGCTGCAAAGACCCTGAATGCCCGTGGTGTGCCGAAAAATTATACCGCCACTGCCCGAACCGCCATACTCTCGGTATCTGGCAGAAAGACGGAGTTTTTGCCGAATATTTTACAATGCCGCTTGAGGTTCTTTTTGAGGTTCCGGATAATGTAACAGATGAACAGGTGGTTTTTGTGGAACCGCTGGCTGCTGCTTGCGAAATTACAGAACAGCTTCATATAAAACCTTTTGAAAAAGTCGTAGTTCTCGGTGATGGCAAACTCGGGCTTATTACCGCATTAACTCTGAATGCTCAGAACTTTGATGTAACATTGGTTGGCAAACACCGGAACAAACTTGATATTGCAAAAGCTCAAGGCGTCAAAACTTCTCTGTTACAAGATTTTCCTGTTGAAAAAAAATATGATGTTGTTGTCGAAGCAACGGGTTCTGTTTCCGGATTTGAAACTTCTCTTGCTCTTACAAGACCACGCGGTGTGCTTGTTTTGAAAAGTACGGTTGCAACCGGAAAAGAACTTAATCTCGCTCCTATTGTTATTGATGAAATTACTGTTCTTGGCTCCCGCTGCGGACAGTTCGGGGCTGCTTTAAGACTTCTTGAAAAGAACAGAATTGATTTTTCTCCGCTGATATCAAAAATTTATTCCATTGATGATGCGATTGAAGCTTTTGAAAAAAATAAAGAAAAAGATGTCTTGAAGGTGTTGTTAAGGTTTAATGTTTGAGCGACTGAAGGGTTGAATGGTTATAAAAGTTAAACTGTTCAACTGTTCAACCCTTCAGCTTATCAACTGTTCAACTATTTCGTTTGCGTAATTTTTTTGTTTAAACTATCATGTTGGCATGGCTGTAAGGAAAAAAATCAAACAGAAACTTAAAAGTATTACCTTACTTGATAAATATATTTTAAAACAGGTGGGCGAAATGTTTTTGATGGGGGTTTGTGTATTTTCGTCAATTATTTTTGCGTCAGATACATTTATTACTCTGATTAAACAGATTTCACTGTTCGGTATTCCTTTCAAAGTCGCATTAATGATGATTATCCTTAACCTACCGCAGGTAATTGTTATGACAATCCCTATGGGTGTCTTGCTTGCAACCGTTATGACCTTGAACGGCTTGAGTCTAAAGTCGGAGATTACTGTTATGAGAGCATGCGGAATTGGTTTGAACAGAATTGCAAAACCTATTTTTGTTTTTGCAATATTAATGTCAATATTTAGTTTTGTAATCAATGAGAGCGTTGTTCCGGTTATGTCCAGACAGTCAAAAGATTTGGCTCTGTGGGCTCTCGGGCAGAAAAATATTCCTGACGGGAAACAAAATTTCGTATTTAAAGAACTTTCCAAAGACGGAATGCTTAAACGTTTATTCTATGTAGGCTATTGTGAGGACAAAACCCTGCATAACATAACGGTTCTTGATACCTCAAAAGAAGGAACAATACAGGTTCTGCAGGCGGAAGAAGGCAAAACTTCCCCTTCCGGATGGGATTTCCGGAAAGGTGCAGTTTATACCGTGGGACAAGAAGGTAAAGTCTTGAACACAACGCTTTTTGAGGATTCAAACGTAAAATTCGGGCTTGATTTATCAAAAGAACTCAATAAAAATATAGCTAAAGAAATGAACTTTATGGAACTTTTAAAGTTTATTTCCACCAAACTGAACACGGTTGACGAACGTCACAGAAATGTTGTTGTTATTGAACTTTATGATAAACTTGCACTGCCTCTGACAACAATCGCACTTGTTCTCATCGGTGTTCCGCTTGCTATTACCCCGCCGAGGGTGAGATATAACAGAGGGTTCCTGTTTAGTATTTTGATTATATTTGCATACTATTTGATAAGAGCCTTATCAATATCTTTCGGCGAGGCAGGAGCTATTCCGGCATTCTTCGCTGCGTGGACTCCGAATATTGTACTTACCGCTCTCGGTGCTGTTCTGTATTATAAAAAAGTTTATACTATAGAATAAAGCTTTATAATTCAGGTACTTCTCCGGAGGTTGTTTCTCCTGGCAGGCAAACTCCGAACTGACAATTAGAGTTGTAATTTTGTGTCTGTTGCTGGGAAGCTGTTTCAGGATTGTCCGTATTTATCAGCATATCGTAATAAGGTTGTCTGTATTGTGGTGAAAATGCATCGGGCCGCTGCATTTCCTGCAGATTGTCCGGAACATATTTCTCCGTTAAATTAGGTCTGTCCAATACGGAACAGGCTCCTCCGGTTATACTGCAAACCGCAAATACCGGAGAAATTAAGCCCGCTCCCAGCATAATTATTGTTGTTAATATCTTTTTCATACTACCGCCTTTTCTATTATCCGACTATATGGATAATAAACGATAATCGGGCAGGATACATTAGACAGTCGGGCTATTTTTTCTTTTCTTTTTCGTTTTTGCAAAAACTTCTGCAAAACTTTCAATCGGAACCATTTTGTATCCGCAGTCTTCCGATAAAGCACCGCCCATTGAAAAAAGTTCTTCCTGCGGATATCTGCGGCAGATACCGGGACGGGTTTTGTGAATTTTGCACTTATGCGTTTCCGGGTCAAGATTTGTGCATTCAAACACAAGCCCTGTTTCGTCTTTGTCTATAACTTTTAGATATGTATAAAATCTGTGCAGAAATTGCAGTTTTTTAAATTCTTCTTCATCCTGAATAACGTGTTTATAATGTTTTACGTAAATTTTTGTGCAGCACTTGCCGCAGGCATTACACTTGCCTGTTCTGTAATACTTCCTCCCGAGAATTTTTGAAAGAACAAACTTTCTGATTTTCAAAAGAATATCTTCCATAATAAATATGATAGCTTGAGAATTATGCAAATGTGTAAAGTTTTGTAAATGTTTTCTTTAAAAATGGCAAAACAAAATCTTTAGGGGAATTAATAACAATGTAAAAAGATTAAGCTAACACTACCAAAATATAAATACCATAACAATACTATAACATAACCAAAATAACCAACCTTGACCTCTGATAATCAAAAAAAGAGGTCTTTTTTTTTGTTGAAAATTCAAATTAAATAAATTATAATAAATAGGTAATATAACGATAAGAAGGAGAGTAAACTAATGAAAAACGTTGTACAGACAGGCTTTTACGGGGGGGGGGCAAGCTGATTTAAGCTCTCCGTTTGAGTTTTTGGGTGGTTTAGAAAGTGTAGAATCTGAAAGTCTTCCAATTAAGGGAGGCTGTATGTCGGTGCCTGTGGGTTCACGGAAGGAACCCTTGACCCTAACCCTCTCCCGTAGGTCGAGGAAAATCCAAGCCTCCCTTAGTAAGGGAGGTGACACGGAAGTGCCGGAGGGTTTAAGAAAGTTTACCCTCACCCGAATTGCTAAATTCACAAAGTTCATTAAGCAATTCAACCCTCTCACAAAGAGAGAGGGTAAAGAGTTAGGTCATCCTGAATTTGTTTCAG
>JADIND010000056.1 GCA_017694215.1 Candidatus Scatousia excrementipullorum
GCATGCAGAATTTTTATAAGGGCAACGGTTCCGGTATGAGTAAATACGGCGGCAAATTGCTGCTTGCCGTTGCTGCTTTATCATCAGTTTTAGGAGTAGTTAATGTAATGTCAAGTTCTAAAAAACCGTCAAAATTAGATTCGGCGGATATTATAGAAAAAGACAGAAAGTATGTGGTGAACTAATATGACAACAAACTTACTTTCAAATTACATACATAGTTTCACAAAACCGTCTGCAGTAAATCAAAAAAATAATAACGGAACAAAGTCTGATGTCCATATTATTAATGTGGAAAAGCCGAAACCGCATTTTGATATAAACAGAGAACTTGCAAATAAAGCTTTTATAAAACCGCTTCCGCCAAAGGCTCATCTTGTAAAAAGCGGAATCTTTGATGCTCCCGCTATATTTGTAAAAGATGTTATTTATGATGTTAAAGCATTGAAAGACGGCTGGAAAGGTGATGCAAATGACCACCAGCTCGGAAAACTTAATGATTTAGGTATGAAAATCGGCGGGTTAGGTATTGCCGCTTATTTGTTTACCAGAAGACAAACTCCTACAACTAAAGCAATGGAATTTGTAGGGTTGGCTTCTTTCTTTGCATCAATGGCACTCTGGCCGAAATTGGCACTTCAGCTTCCTGCAAAATTGATTCACGGTTTTAACGTTATGCCTGAATATGAAGACAGCTACGGTCGTAAAAAGCCTCTTTATCAGGATAACTTATTTATTCCTTGGGATGCCGCTTACACAGATAAAGATATTCACAAAATAGGTGACAGGCTCGGTGTTCCGAAAGATATTCCTAACAGACGTGATTATATTCAGGAAAAAATGCGAATGATTGCACTTCAGAATAACACAATGTGGATGTTAACTGCAGGATTTGCAACGCCTATTATGAGTGCTTTGATTTGTAACGGTCTTGAAGGACCTGTTACAAAACTTCTGGATAAGTATAACAGTAAAAAAGCGGACAGAATGCTTGTTCACTTTACAAATTACACAGATGCTGAAAAAAATAATAAAATTTTAAAATCTGTAAATTCACTCATTGATATTTATAAAGATAAACCGGTTAATGAAAAAATGATTGAGTCTTTTGCAAATGCTCTCGGTGTCCAGAGGGATATGCTTACGGTTGAAGCGATTAAGAAAGACCTTAAAAATATATTAATTCCGGAAAATATGACATATCATGTACCGCGTGATATCGTCCCTGACGTTATAAAGAGTGCAAGAGAAGCTTTACTCAAGCAGTTTGATGAATCTCTTGTAAATGAGTTAATGCCTGATGACAAAGAATTACTCGCCAGACTTCAATCGGATAATATTATCAAAAAATGTTCGGATAAGTTTGATGAAAATCACTGCAGAATAGATCATATTATTAACAATGATTTAAATAAAGATGAAGTCATCCGTATCAGCCGTGATTTCGATACGCTAATGCGTGAAAAAATCAAACATTACAATGAAATTCATCCGGAAAAAGCACTGGATGCAGAAGTTGATATTCCTGCAATATTGAAAACTATTCAGGGCAAAACTCTTGAAAGCGGACCTGTTGCCAAAGTACTTCTTTCAATGCCGAATAACAAGTTGAATACATCAGCACAAGGTCTTTTAAAATATCTTGCAAATGTTATGACAGATTTTACAGCACAGGGCAGAGTCTTAAATAAGTATGCGTTTACAAAATTCGGAGCAACCTCATCGCTTGCCAATTTCTGGAATGATGTAGACAGCAGCATGCTCAAAATTCTCGGTTTCAGTGATAAAGATTTAAAAATGATAAGACATGACAGAAAACTTGTAACACCTATGTTGAGAGAAAAACTTGAAGCCATTGCATCTTCCGAACAAAAATATGCAGAAGTAATGGATAAACTCTGTGCCAGGTTGTCAAAACTTAGTGAAACAATAAAAGAACAGGTAGTTCCGGAAGAATATAAGAGTCGTTCAGATGAAGTTTATACTGCAACGGCTGATAAATTGCGTAAGATTCCTCTTGAAGGCGGTGAAAATGTTAAAATGTCTGCCTTGATAAAGGAACTTGTAGGATATGACGATTTATTGGAACAACAAAAAAACAACCCGTCTGTTAGAGCATATTCTCAAAAAGATTTGCAGAAGAATTTTGCGGAAATCCGTATGAAAGGTGTTTTGAGTTCATTCAGACAGACCATCAATGCTCTTGATTTTTACGCACGTGTAGCAAGATTAAAAAATTTGAATGTTCAATATGTTCCTAATAACAAAATGCCTCGTGAAGTTATGGAAGAACTTATAGAAGCGGCAAAAGAAATTCAGCTTGACGGACATATGTGTGATTATGAAACCAAGTTTTATATTCCGAGACAGGTGTTCCCTGATGATAAAAATACCGCACCTATAACAGTTAAGGATGGTAAAGTTGAAGTATCTCAAGTTGCAAATAACTTGAAAAAAGTTGATATCCCTGATGATTCGTATTTCTTCCACAATCTTATGGATTTGATGTACCAGAATGATATGCTTGATGAAACGACGGCTGTACTTACAAAACATAACCGTCTGGAAGATATGAAACAACACCGTTACGATATGCTTCACAAAATTGGTGATGAAAACTATTTTGCCAAGAAATTTCATAAACTGTTTACAGGCTATGAAGATAAAAGGATTGCCTATGCTGAAGATAAATTCTTTACGATAGGTAAATCTTTTACAGATTTGGTATTTGATGCTGCAAACAAAGTATTTAATACAAAATTATGGTTTAAAACGTTTGCGTCAATCGGTGCCGCATTATTAGGTGTAACTTTGATATCACAATTTTTCTTTGGCAGAACATCATTACCTAAGGAGTCAAAAAAGGGTTAATATATTATGATAAATTCTACAAATTTTTTACTTCAAAAAGTTAATAATATACCGACAGCAAAACCTCCGGTTACTCCGCCGGCAGATAATTTATTGCCTGTTCAGCAGAATGATGGTAATAATATTTTATCTTTATATTTGCAGAATTTGTCGAATATAAATAAACCTGCTGTTAACTCAAATACTGTTAACACTCAGGCTGCGGCTCAAACAGAAAAAGTTTCCGATACCGCTCCTGTGAAACATATTGTTTACAGAAATAATCTTCGTTCAATGGTTCAAAATAATGAGGCAATTATACTTGCAATTTTACCGAGATCTTTTAATGCAAAAGATACAAACAATAACGAATATATTGACGGTAATGAACAGTGCGGAACTTTCCTAAATGCCATAGAAAGACTTGATGAAGTAAAAAAAGACGGATTTAATGCTCTTCACCTGCTTCCGATTCATCCGCCGGGAAAAGTTAAGGCGATGGGTACTGCAGGTTCTGTATATTCGCCTTTAGACTTACTGGAAATAGATCCAATGCTGGTTGATAAAAACGATCCACGCAGCCCTAAAGAACAGTGTAAAGCGTTTAT
>JADIND010000057.1 GCA_017694215.1 Candidatus Scatousia excrementipullorum
TAAATATACAATACAGGGTCAAACATTTTTAATGTAATACAGGATACAATTTAACATGATGAATCTGCCAATGCCTCCAAATCCTTACAATCACAATATTATTCGTACTCCTTTCGGATTTATTGATACTGATATAAAAGGTCATATTATCATTAATCAAGAATCAAAAATGTATAAAATTATGATATTTGACAACTTTAGCTTTGAGACCTCAATGTATTTCAGAGGAGAAAATGACAAATTTCCTACTTTTAAGACAAGCTGGCAAAGATTACAAAATAACTTTGAAAAATGTATAGGGTGGTTACAAAAACAGGAATTTATCGAGTGGTTTATGTCAACACCTTACTTTGAACATTTTGCTTATAAGTCTGAATTTGCACCATATCCGAATATTCCGGAAGGGCAGGGTTATAAGTTTTGTTTTGACTTTGAGGCTATTGCCCAGCATTATGAATTCCATACAAATTATCTTGACATAACAACAAAAAGAGAAATTGCAGAATTTTTTGCTTACACACATTATGTAAATGGCAAACTTGTACCTATTGAAGATTTTAACAACAGACAACCTTGCCTTTATTCCTCATTTGGAAGCAAACTCGAGCATCCTCATAACCCTGATGTAAGAATAGTAGGATTTCAGGTATTACCCCGACCGCTCCGGCAAAAAGCAATGGCAATTAATTTAGAAAATTGTTCATCAGATTACAAAAAAGAAATGCATTGTGAAGAATTGCCCCGTGAGAAGAAACGGGCTTTTGAAATTTTTGACAAATTTGAAGGCGGAAAACTTCTAATGCCGGATGATTACGCAGCCGGTGCAGCCAACATTATCAGAACCCGCTACAAAAACGAAAAACTCATTAATGAATCCGCATTTGAAAAATACTGCAAAGAATTTAAACAAAACCCTAAAGACATATTAAAACGACTAAGAAACAAAGGTTACAGTTTAACCTCAGAACATCTGCTCAATACCACAGAATTGAAAGCTGATATGCAAAAAGAAATAGACGAACATATTATTCCATGGATAAATGAATTTGTAAGTTACTCGCCGATTATACACCCCAAAAATTGATTGTTGTAAATATTTATTACAATTTCATTTATACTCTGCAATTTAGCATCGAGAATATACTTTATATATACAACAGTTAAAAATACTGTCTTTATGTTCATCTTGAATGGGAAGGGGCGACGAGCCCCTTTCCGTTTTGTCATTCAAAATTTAAACGATGTTACCTTTTATGTATGCCTATGCACTAGAACCAGTTTATTTTTCTTTTCTTAATTTTGTTCTTATTAAGAACTTTATCTTATCTATGAATGTCGGAGCCTTGTCATTTACGGAATTTTGGAGGATATATTTTTCATCTTGACCGAATAAATCATAGTCGGCAGCTTTCTTTTTCAATTTTTCAAAGGAATAAGGCTTATTTTTTATACAAGAATCATTAACCAGAAACAAATCCTGAAGATTGGCAGAAATAAATGAGTTATTATCAGGTGCCATATATGGAAAAGAAACATTCAATGCCTGCTCTTTAAAACCTTTATCATTGATGTTTGAAGAACCCAAAAAACTTTTCATTTTAAGGTACCAATTTTTAAATATTTTATAACCGTCAGCTTTTTCTAAGACATTTTTATCAAGAAAAATAATTGTATCATTTTTTGACCTTGAATGTTTTGTTATATATTTATTAACATTTGCCAAGCCTGTTTCTGTTGCAGTTATTGGTACAAAAATTATAAATTTATCCTTGTTGAGTTTCTTCGCACTTGTGCAGTAATCAGCGGTTCCAATCATGGAATCTCCGCTTCCTATAATATCATCCAATATCAAAAAGGCACTGTTTTTAGGATATTTATTTAAATCTTGAACATCATCTGCCTGAATCATTCTACTTTCAGGAAAATTGAACAAATCCTTATACATCTTCATCAATATATCAAAGCTCTTTACATTTCTCATCCTATGCTGAAGCAGATACAAATTTTCTTTCGGAATATTATGACTCTGTAAATACTCAGCAATCTTATTATTTAATTCTTCAAGAGCCTGTATCATCGACTGTTTTGAATATACTTGAATATTTGAGTTAAAATACTCAGCAATAGATTTACTAAGATTGTTATAAGACCTCTTAGTAATTGAATACCTATCTGCGATAGATTCTATGGTTGTTTTAATCCTTTCTTTTGACGGAACAACCGGTTGAATTTGTTTTAATATACCGGTTTTGGTAGCAGGATTTTCAATACTAACACGAATAGCACTCAATCCCAGCTTTTTCAATTTTGCTTCAATAGGATTATTCAAAACGAACGAAACACATTCCGCAAAATCTGCATCAGGGTATTTAGTCTGAAAAGCTTTAGCTTTTTTCAAAACACTCACTGCCTTTAACGGTAAATTTCTATCATCTCCAAACAAATTGACACCATCGCTGAACCCTTCCAGATTTATCAATGTCAAATTATTAGCCGCTACATTTTCAGTAATTATTTGAAGAGTGTCTTTATTATTAAGATCATTCAAAGTTACAATACTGCCAAGCTTTTCCTTCGAATTACTCAGCTTAAATAGCCCTTTATTTTCGTGAAAATACTCAAAATACTTATTCAATTCTCCAACAGAATCAAACGCAGTAATTCGGTTATGTGTCAACTGTTCTGCAATATCAGAAAGAGATGAATAATTTGCAAACTGGGTAATTTTTTGAATTGTTGTTAAAATCTCAGATAGTGTCGCCTCAGGAACAGCTTTAGATATTTTCGCAATATCATCTTCCAGATTCTTTTCTGAATAGATGTTCAGTTGCCTTGTAATTTTTGCATACAAATCATCAACCAAAGCTGCTATTTTTGTCTGTTTATTAATTCCGGCAAACGCATTCACATCATCATCAAGCTTTACGGTAATTCGTTTATAATTAAGCCACGCAGGCTTTTTATTATCATGAAGCTGCACATCCGCAAGAAAGAAATTTTCACCCTTTGAATTACTGTAAAACTCAATTTCACGTAAATCATCTCCATAATGATTTTTTATTGCTCTTGCTTTGTCAACCGTTTTATCCCAATTTAAATCAGGATATTCAATAATACTTTTTGCACTAAACGGTGTCACATTACACTGCACCAAATTCAATAATGTTGCCTGCTGCTTTTTGTCCAGACATCCGAAATTCAACACATACTCTGCAGGATAATTCCATAGCCCCAGATCATTTTTTGATAATAACAAAGGTTCAATCTGTTTTAATTTATGCATTTCCATCTGCGAAAACTGCTGAAGATTCCGCAACTCAATTCTCAAATATCCGCTCAAATCAACTTTTGAAGCAAGTGAATACAAATATTTTAAATTTTCAACTTTCAAATGTTGGACGAATTCTGCAGCTATCGGCTCCCCGTACAGTTCATGAAACTTCCGCAGCAGGTTATTTTTTGTCATATTACAGACATTTTGAAGATTTTCATTATTTGTTACAGCCTGTGAAATTTTATTTATATTGGCTGTAAAAGAGGGGGAATATACCTGATTACTTACACTTAAATTCATTATACAATTTTAAAACATCTGAAAATAAAATTTGCCATCTTTAATGTAAAAAAGTTTTAAATAATACACATAATTCACAGTAAACAAATTTTAAGAAACTAAGATTCTTTGAGGTGTTTAATGTGTTTATATACATAAATCACCCCGAGAATACCAAAAATGACAACGATTGCTATATCAAACTTATGCCATATATGTTTGAAAGCTTCAAGATTCTGTCCCATTTTCAAGCCAACATAAACGAGAGCATAGCTCCAAACAAGAGAACCTAAAAAAGTTAATGTAAAAAATACTCTCTTTCTTGCCCTTAAAATTCCTGCAGGTAACGAAATAAAGGTTCTTACGACCGGAAGCATTCTGCATAAGAAAAAAGCCCAGTCGCCGTATTTTTCAACCCATTTATCAGCTTCTTCAAGGTCTTTGTGAGATATGAGAAAATATTTTCCATATTTTTCAACAAACTTTCTTCCGCCGAAATATCCGAGATAATATGAAGGAATTGACCCGAGCACACACCCGAAAGCTCCTGCCAGAGCCGCAACATGAAAATTCATCTCGCCTTTGCTCACAATATATCCGGCAAACGGCAAAACAGCTTCACTCGGAAGCGGAATATTGCAGGATTCTATCGCCATCAAAAGCGAAATACCCCACGGCCCCATTGTCGTAATTACATATTCTATAAATTTAATCAACAAACTTAAAATTGAATTAATTAATTCCATGTTCTCTCTCCCGTTACCGGAATATTATAACAGAACCGCGGCAAAAATTTTTGAATTGTAAAGCTTTTGCAATGTTTAAAACCTGAAATAAATAAACGGATTGTATGTAGAATTTGCGATTGTAGCCGCAGATATTAGAAACAACAAAATCAGCCAGATATTAACGGTTAATTTAATCCACTTTTTCTCACTATAAATCATGTTTTTGAAAATAGGCATTGCACATAATACCGCAGTAATAAATATAAGGATTTCGATATAATCACCGTAATAAATCATATTATAACTAACATCATGAACCTTAACCAATCCGAACATATTTTTTATGTAGGTTATTGCATAAGTCATATCTTCAGCCCTGAACATAACCCAGCCTATTACGAAAACCAGTATCGCATATATATGTTTTAAAACATTTACAAACCTGTTGCTGCTGTCATTACACCAGCCTGTAGCCTTTTCTAATATTATGAATACGCCGTTCCAGACGCCCCATAATACAAAATTCCAGCTTGCCCCATGCCAGATACCTGTTAAAAGAAACACAATAAACAAATTTAGATAAGTTCTGTTTTTCCCCTTTCTGTTCCCGCCAAGCGGAATGTATAAATACTGTTTAAACCATGTGGAAAGAGAAATATGCCACCTTCTCCAAAATTCGGTAATTGATTTTGAGATATAGGGATAATTGAAGTTCTCCATAAAAGTAAATCCGAAAATCAATCCGAGCCCGATTGCCATATCAGAATATCCGGAAAAATCGTAATACAGCTGCATCGTATAAGACAAAGCCCCAATCCAGGCCGTTAATGGAGAAAACGTATCAGCAGGCTGCATAAATATTTTATCCGCAACAGCCCCCATTGTATTTGCAATTAACATCTTTTTAGCCAGACCGATTATAAAACGCTTTACTCCAAGGGTCACTTTATCAAAATTAACTTCTCTGTCATCTATCTGGTTTTCGATGTCATGATATTTTACAATAGGCCCTGCAATAAGCTGAGGGAAAAGACAAATATATAAAGCTAATTTATAAATATCTTTCTGAGCTTTGCACTCACCTCTATATACATCAATAACATAAGACACAGCCTGAAAAGTATAAAACGAAATTCCGATAGGCATTATTATATTCAAAGGCTCAATGTTTGAATGACAGAGTGCATTTATATTATCAAGGATAAAATTAAAGTATTTAAAATATACAAGGAACCCTAAATTGGCGATAATAGTAATTATCAACGGCAGCTTTTTATTTACGGATTTTTCCACATAAATTGCACCGAGATAATTCAGAAGAATTGTGAGCAGCATTATTGCAAGAAACTTCGGTTCACCCCAGGCATAAAACAAAATGCTTGCCACAAGCAAAATCGGGTTATGCAGTTCTTTTTTACAGAGAAGGTATAACGCACAAACAACAGGCAAAAACATAAATACAAATGTCATTGAACTAAAAAGCATTATTCTTCCTCCGATGGGTACATTTTTGTTAAATTCTCGGCATATCCGGATGTCACAATTAACAAGACAGCATCAGGTTTATAATCTTCAGCTATTTTTTCATATGGTCTCATTTCCGTTTCATATCTCCGCTTAGGAGTTTCAAGCGAAGAATTTAGTCTGAATTTTCTTATTTCTTTAAAATTTGTGTTTAAAAAATATGTTATATTTTCCTGGTATGAATTACCAAGAATCATTAATTTATAATGACCTTTGCTATTTAAATGCAAAAAAGGATACTCATAATTATTTTTATCTTTTTTTATGGTAATTGTTTCAGGATACTTATAATCGTAGTATAAATATTCCGTATTAAGCAACTTTTCTGCATTTACGGCAGCACCCCTATAAGTCTCACCTTCTCTGAAATTATGATCGGATTCATACCGGCACAAAGTTCTTTTATAAGTATTAAAATCACCTTCCGGAGTAACAGATAATAACGGAAAATCTGTTTTCATTTTATTAATAAGTTGTGAATACATTAAATACGCACCGTAATCAGTTAAATGATGATCTGTTTTAAAATAAATATATTCATTTTTATCAGCATTTCTAAATGTTGCTTCAGGATATATTATATCTAACCCGTAATTTACCTTTGCATACTCAACAAGAGCAACCGTTCGGTTTGGTGTTACTTTTTTCAAAATTTTATCAACATTTTGTTGATATGAATTTTTACCAGGAGCAATTATTACATATAGTTTTATATTATTATCATTACAAAATTTCTTTAATTTAAACAAATTTGAACTTATCTGTTTAAGCTGCGTTTCAGTAAAGGGGATTTCAATGCCATTACCCAACATCCAATTTGTACTTTTATATAAATGAATTGTTTTTAATTGAACATAATCAGTATGCAGTAAATAATTCATATAATTATATACCGGTATTATCTCCTCACGCAGGAGGAATCTGTCAGAAAACCAGCTGTCAAAATCTTTCCCGAAATTAAAATTAATTTCATTGTGCTCTATAAAAGGTTTATATGCAGCAAGTCTTCTATTTTCTTTTTTCGAAATTTCGTCATCAGAAATTTTCATCATCGGAATAAAAAGCATAATAAAGAAAATCGTCAGGAAAATTATATCAATCCTTGATTTATTTTCCTCAATTTTAAAATCAGCAAGGTAGGAGGTGAGTTTATATCCCGCAAGATAAGTCAGAATAATTATAATAAGAAGAATTTTAACATCAAATTTTATGCTTCCGCGGACTTTAAGCTGTTTATTGTACAGAAGTTCAAAACTTTCTTCTTTCGGCGTAATAACTAATTGATTATCAGAAATTTTCAAGTCCGCACCTTTTGCGGAAAATTTATCAAGGGCATTAAGTTTATATTTATGGTCTTTAAGCCTGATATCGCTTAGAGTTAGGGTCGCCCCCCCCGTGAGATGCAGTGTTTGCAACGATTTTCAGCCACTTCGGCTGTCTTGGCTTTTTGAATTGAAATTCAAGAGAACTTCCGGCGGAAATATCCTCCCCGGATGTTCTGGACTTAAACTTTTTAAAATCCGGAGATTTTTCTTTACTCAGCTGGACATCAATGGACGAAATATTATCCCCGAGAGCATAAAAAGTTACATCCAGAGGTTTTCTGACAAGCCAGAAGTGATTTGTAAATACGACAGCAAAAACTGTCAGAATAATTGAAATGCATACTCTCTTTTTCATAATCATCCGTATAAAAATCCCATGACTAATATGTTTAATATTAGTACAAATAAACCACAAACACAACTCGCAGATAAAAAACCTGCCGTAAAAGCATTACGACAGGCCACATTACGTATGAAAAAACAGTTATTCACCGTGATGACAATGGTGATGCCCGTGTTCGTGATGATGACCGTGGCAGTGGCTGTGTTCACCGCCGCAGGCATTTTCGCCGGTAACGAGCGTGGAGTCCAGATAAGCCTGTACGACTTCATTAACCGGAAGTTCAGGACAACCTGCAACGACTTTCAGCCCGTTTTGGGCAAAAATTGCAAGAGGTCTGGCCCCCATACCGCCTGCGAGAACCACGTTAGCACCCTGCTCTGAAATCCAGCCGGCACTCTGGCAGCTGATACCTTCATCGGGAACTTTATTTTCAATACTTAAAATTTCTTTTGTTTCGGGGTTAACCTCGGCGAAAGAAAAAGATTCACAGTGTCCGAAATGCGAACACAATTTACCGTCTTGAGTAGGAACAACGATTTTCATAATTTTATCTCCTTTTAGCTTATCGATATTGGATTGCAGCAATATAGCGGACTCGAGAGCTTCAGTATCAGTGATATTTTTAGAAGCAGCGAATTCTTTAAGTATATTGAGAATATTTTCGTTAATTCTTCTGTTAAACGGGATTTTTTTAAGGCAGGTAGGCTTGCGGCCTGCATTGAGGCGTTTACCGCCGCGTTTATTTTTGCAGAAGTTTTTTGAGCAATCCATCATTACTGAAACATTATACCGCCGGATTTTGATTTTGTCAATACATAATCAAACTATCTACATTTTTACATTTATTAACATTTAACACATAACCCCGCATAAAAAAAAAGCCTTACAGACAAAACAAACACACAAGTTATGCGGATTTAAGACAATAAAATTTATCCGGGAAATTTATAGAGCCGAATCTTATATATAAAACATATCCAAAATATACATCAAACTTAAAATACTCTTGAAAAAGGAGTTACAATATGTTATCATTAATATATAATATATAAAATGGAACAATTATAGACTAACGAGGATAGCTAATATCAGCGTTGAAATTAGAGATTAAGAGGTTTGACGGATGCACGGATTTGCTGGCGACAGAAAGAACTGGAAAGATTCTGCATATACATTGGCTGAAATGCTTATCGTAATGGCGATAATCATGTTGATAATTTTATCACTACCGATGGCGACGAAAAAGGTATTCAAACTTGACGATATGCGAAAGAGCCACGGAAGGTATGAATGTTACTGGGCAGAAAAAGACGGTGAAAAGAAACTTATGACATATATGGCGGAAGAAAACGGCAGGGTAATAGAGGCCGAATCCGCACACGCTGACGAGGGCAAATGCATATTCTCTCCGCCGCAGAACACCATATACTTTATGATACACGCAGTAGGCGGCGGCGGTGCAGGAGCCAAATTGACAGCGGATAAAGCAGAACTTGAACCGGCAAAACAGGTATCTGCAGTAAGTTATCTGTACCAGTCCTCACCGGCACTGTTTCCGGACTGGGTTGAATGGATAATGGCAAAACCTCTGTCTGAAAGACCATGGAAATCCAAATTAACATCTACCGGAGAAGTTAGCCCCGGAAGCAGTACTGACGGAGCATTTGACGTAAACAAAGTTTCATTCCAGCAGACAGTAAGATACCGTCTGGGCGGTACGGCTGCAAAAGTTGTATCCCTGTTTGTACCGTCACTTCCGGGTAACGCAACACTTGAAATCACACCGGGCAAAGGCGGTAAAGCTACAATGAACGGTGACGGCAGCGGAGAAGACGGCGGCGACACAATAGTTGAATTTGTTTATAAACCTCTCGGGGGCGGTGCGGAAAAACGTTACGAAGGACTTCTTGCCCGCGGCGGAGTCGGGGGTAAGGGCAATATTGACGGAAAGATTTCCGAAATGATGATTGGCGGAAACCCGGGCGATTACGGATTGAGCAACTATGCTTCCATTACCGGCAAAAGTACGGAATTTTCCCAGATTACGGAAAGTGCAGAAAAATTTGATGCCTTAAAAACAAAGATTACCTATGATGCCGGTGCTGGGGGAAACGGAGAAACGCAGTTTGTATCGGATACAAGCGGTTATATATTCTATGAATGGGATAACAATCAGGGTATATCCAATGCAAGAAGACTCGGCAGCAAATGGGAAAATGTTACTGACGCTGTAGGACTGAACTTCTATACCAGTGCCGGATACACTTCAAACTGTACGGAAGGTACTGAATCAAGTGTTACAATAAGCAGAACCGGTTATTGTACCCCTCAGTCAGCGATAAAATTTGATTGTACAATCGGTACAAACGCAAACGAAACGGATACAGCCTGTTCGGATCCGGCAAACTGTTCTCATTTTGTAGTTCATTATGACTACGGAACAGAGCTTGCGACATTTGATGCAACTACCCCTAACCCAACGGCATATTCCGAAGCTACAAAATTCTATAATTGCGAGTTTAATGCAACAACATTCAGAATTACGTGCCAAACACAGTTACAAAACGTAAAAGTTCACAAATGTACAACGCCGTCCGGAACTTACAAATGTGCAAACGGTGAAACGCCGTCCGGTTCCGGCAGAAATATGAAATGTGCCGCAAAAGACGGCGGAGATGGAGCGGTTGTAATCTTATGGTAAAAAATATTATGGATAAAAATTATAAATACGGATTTTCTTTGATGGAAGCCTGCGTCGTAATGATTATCGTTGCGATATTTGTAGCGGTTATGGCGAATGTTATTCCGCACAAGGCAAAACCGAAAGTAGCATCCGAAGCACACGGGCGTTTTGAATGTTATTACGAAAATGGGACTCTCTATCAGCAGATGTTTACGGAAGGCAGTACAACCGGCAGACAAAAAGCTGTTGATGCAGGCGGAACCTCAACAACATGTTCATTTGTCCCTCCGTATTATGCAAAATATATGATTATTGATGCAGTCGGCGGCGGTGCAGGCGGCGGAAGTGACGGGCAATTTGCAAGTACATTCTTTGCCTCGGTTCACGCAAAATATACGGCAACTCCCGGCAGAGGTGGTGCTGCAAACGGCCATGGCGGGGATACCGTTGTTAAAGGAAACAACGTAGAACTGATGACTGCAAACGGCGGAAAAGCACTTGCTACACTGGAAAACACAACGGTTAACGATATTCTGACCTGTGTAATTACCGAATATGCGGAAGGTGCTGAATATAACTGCAACATCTATCCGACCTGCGAGGTTAAGGACGGAAAAATACAGGTAAGTTTCTGCCGTACTAGTGAATTCTACAAAACATCACAGCTGACGTACAAACAATACGACGCTGATGGAGATTTGGTACTTGATAACCCGAGATATATAGTAAACGATGTCTATACTGAACAAAAACCTGATGATAACAGCGTATGGATATATCACGACATAAGCTTGTGGAGCGACTACAGTGAAGAAACAAATCCGGTTTATCAATACGACTGGGAGCCGAAAGTTGACGATTTATGGACACCGTCGCTTTACACAATGGAACTTGTAATGGATACAACTGCGGAAGGTGACGGAGAAACACCGTCAAACTTAGCAAGATATATAGAAAGTATGGAATACAATTCAAAAATGAAAGACGCAAAAGTCGGAACAGGCGGTGCAAAGAACGCTGCGGGATATGACGGCGGCGTGTTATTCTTATGGTAATTTGAAAGGATTAAGATATGGCATTTAAACACAAAAAACGAGCGTTTTCTTTAGTAGAATTAATGATGCTGCTATTGGTTTCATCCCTGATAATAGCGGCACTTGTTCCCGTTGTAACCAAAAAGCATTTCAGATTACCATCTACGGTAATTCACGGTGCTTATATGTGTTATTATAAAAACGGTGAACTTTATGAAGCAAAATGGTCCGGTAAAAACCAGCAGACTGTAGTTTATGACAGACCGACAGACCAGTGTGTATTCTCACCTCCGCAAAAGGCTGCATACTTCCAGATATCAGCTATCGGCGGC
>JADIND010000003.1 GCA_017694215.1 Candidatus Scatousia excrementipullorum
ACAATATCCTGAGGTTCAGGAAGTTCTGGCAGCTTAATTTTCGGTTTCTCAGCCTTCTCTTTATCTTTTCCCAGAAGTTTGCTAATTAATTCTTCATCAACATTATAGTTGATATCAATCTTTCTTGAATAATTTGAATTTCCATTAAAAACTTTCCCGTTAATCCCATTAATTGTGTCAATCATATTTTCCCCTTTCGTGTTTATTTTTTTAGTTAACGATTTTCAGCTGATATTTCAATAAAAAATTTTTATTTGTAAAAATTGCTAAAAATTATCTTTATATTAAGTTATGTAAAAAATAAATCTGATTTTTAAATTTTAGAAAAAAAAGACCGTTTATATATATGTGAAGTTGAAAATACAAAAGAGGTATTATGGTTGATATTAATATCAAGAACGGACAGGGTATATCACAGGCACTTGCCGAATACGCAAAAAATTTAAACGGCGGAAAAGCTTTAAAACTTAATGCTAAGCAATGGCAGAGCATTATGACTAAAATTGATGAAATAAACAATAACAGAAGTAAAGATAGTGTAATATTTCATGGAAATAACAATATCTTTGGCAGTACAAAGAAAAACTTTGTTGTACAGGCAGGAAAACTTTCATTCAGTAATGAAGAAATGGCTTCCATTTTGAAAGAAATGGGACTTGATAAAGATATTATTGACGAAAAATTTGCGATAAAGGGATTATCTATAGAAAGAGAAAGTTCATCGCAAAAAATGAATGCCCCTCAGCAAACTCCGACTGTGGCGGTACAACAGCCCAAAATTGATTTGAGTTCACTGGCAGAACAAACCCCTCCTGCAGAAACTATTACATTTGCGACTACGCTGGATACTGAAGTACCTCAGACAGCAAAAAAAGCTAATTTGTCACAACCTGCGGATTTACCTGCTCAAACTGCACCGGATACAAACACTCCGGCTTCACAAGCTGCAGAAAACCCGACTCAAATAGTCAAAGAAAGAAATACTCCGTTATCGCAGCCTGCAGAACTACCGGCACAAGCAGCACAGGACAAAAATACTCCGGCTACCGTACAAATTGAACAACCTGTCATTCAAAATGAAAACACCCCGACAGGAGTAACCTCTCCTATAATGCCAACAACAGCAACGGCTCCGACGATTACTACAACTTCAACGACTACAGCCGGATTACAAACTCCTACGGCAGCAACCGCACCGTCTGCAGCTGTACCAACAGATTTAAGTGCTGAAAAATTAACTGCACCGGCAACTCCGCCAGTTTTAGAAACAGAAATTCCTCAAAAACCTGACGTCTTCCCTGCTGAAAGAGTAAAAACAAATGCGGATACAGCAGGAAACAATGAGGACATCTCATTTTTAGACCAGGCTGATAATATGAAATTTTTCTACGACGGACAAATACGGTCGCTGGATTTAAAAATAGAAGATCTGGATTGGGACAGAAGCGGCAGAAAAGAATGGAATAAAAATCACAGTCTTGATGAAAACAATGCGGATTATGCTTTAGTTAAAGATAATAAAGGAAAAGTAATTGCAAATTTCCATGAAGGCAAATACTATATTGGAAACAAAGAAGTGTCACTTGAAAAATTCCAAAAATTTGCAAACAAAAACGGAGATATCATAACTATTAACTACAGCCCAGAAATTAATATTATTAAAGCAAAAGGTACAGGACTCCCTGAGATAAAAACACATGACATCTTGACTAAAAATCTTGAAAAAATAAAAATTGAGCCCCAAGAAGCTCCTATTCCGAAAAAATATACAAGAAAACATCTTACGCCTGAATTTTATAACAGGGTAATTGATATTGCGGAAAAAATAAAGTGTAAACCGGAAGATTTGCTTGCAGTAATGAATTCCGAATCAGGATTAAATCCATCCAGCATAAGCCGCTGGACCGGAGCAACCGGACTTATCCAGTTTATGCCTGAAACGGCAAGAAGTTTAGGAACCAGCGTTGAAGAACTTGCAACAATGTCACCACTTGAACAGCTTGATTATGTAGAAAAATTTCTGGTTCGAGCCAGAAAAGCACATATAAAAGGTGATAAAGAATTAAGTGCCGTAGATTTATACTGTCTTGTCTTTATGCCGGCAAAAAGCGGGCAGGAAGTTCTTGCAGTCAAAGGAACAAAAGCTTACAAACAAAATAAAGGTCTTGATTATGACGGAGACGGGATTATCAGCAGAAAAGATTTGGAAGCCCATGTCCGTCAAAAACATGTCGATGTCAAACTCACAGGAGAAAATGCTTAATTTAATTAAAAAAATAACCGGTGTAATAACCGGTTATTTTTTTATTCTACTTTTTCTTTTTCGTTTTCAGGTTCTACAATCTCAATGCACTCAGTAACTGTTTCTTCCGTTGAAACAATTTCACCGGTCGGAGTTTCTTCAACTATTTCAATAACTCCGTTATCCTGCACCGCATCTTCTGACTCCTCAGATTTTTCTCCGGAATTTTCAGCTTCACGGGATTCTTTTTCAGCCTGCTCTTTAGCTAGTTCTCTTTCTATTTCAGCTTCATCCTTTGCTCTCAATACAGGAATTGAAAGCATAAGTGCCATTTGATTACCTTCCTGTTCAAAATTTAATTCAAGAGCTTCCTTATCCATCTCAACATATTTTGAGAGTAAATCTATTAACTCCTGACGCATTTTTTCCATAAGTTCAGGCGTAAGATTAGTTCTGTCCTGCATTAATACAACACGAAGTCTGTTGCAGGCTATATCTTTTGCGTTATCTTCTTTTTTATCGGTTTGTCGGAAAAAGCCCAAAACTTTATTATATAAATCAGTAAATATATCTTTCATCTTACTGCTCCTTACCGATTAAATGTGAAAAAAATCTTTTTACTTTCGCAACAACCCCGTTATCTTCTTCCAGATTGAGGAACGGAACTTCTTCGCCCATAATTCTTTTTGCGACATTTTTATAAGCCTGACCGGCAAGAGATTTTTCATCATTCACGATAGGCTCGCCTTTGTTGGTTGAAGTAATTATGCCTGTATCTTCCGGAATTATACCAATGAGCTGTGCTGAAAGAATTTCAACAACATCATCAACACTCATCATATCGTTTGATTTAATCAAATTCGGACGAACTCTGTTCAAAAGCAGTTTGTAAGATTTTATTTCTTCTCTTGCTTCAAGAAGACCTATTATTCTATCGGCATCTCTGACCGCTGACATTTCAGGAGTAGTAACAACGATAGCTTCCGATGCTCCTGCAACTGCATTTTGAAAACCCTGTTCTATACCGGCTGGACAATCAACAAGAATAAAATCAAAGTCTTTTTTCAATTCTTCACAAATATTTTTGAGTTGTTCTTCGGTCACTGCGGTTTTATCTCTTGTTTGAGCAGCCGCGAGCAGACACAGGTTAGGATTTTTCTTATCTTTTACTAAAGCCTGCTTTAATTTGCATCGTTCTTCCACGACATCAACTATTGTATAAACGATACGATTTTCAAGGCCTAATAAAAGGTCTAAATTTCTCAGCCCCAAATCAGTATCTATCATAACGACTTTCTTTCCGGCTCTGGCCAATGCTGTACCTATGTTGGCATTTGTGGTAGTTTTGCCTACTCCGCCTTTACCGGAGGTAATTACTATAACTCGGCCGCTCATTGTTTCTCCTTTTTTATCTTTCTCGTCAGAAACTGACGGATTTGTTATTGTGCATGCCATAATTTTTTCTCCATTCAGTTTTTACGATTCATGTAATTTATAAATAACAATATTTTTTCTGTTTACGCGTGCTTCTTCAGGCGTAAAAGTATCTGTTTTCTGCACATAAGGGATATTTACGGTATCCGGTCTGCGGGCAAAAATTCCGCCGATTCGAAGCTGAATTGCATTAAGTTTTAACGCTCTTATTCTTGAATAAGTATTGCCGTCAGAACCTGCATGAGCAATTCCGCCTAAGATACCCCAGACAGTAATATCACCTTTTGCAACAATTTCAGCACCCGGATTTACATCCCCGATAATAACAATATTACCTTCGGAAGTAATGCTCTGTCCGGAGCGGAGGGTTCTGTGAATATATAAAGTCGGAAGTTTCTCAGTTTCTTTATTGTACTGTTTTATTTCTTCTTCTTCAAGTGCATCTTTAGTTTCTGTTACTTCAATACTTTTGTCCGTATCATCAGAAATTTTTAAAGAATCTTCTTCTTCCGGATAGCGTTCTTCAAAATCACCTTCTCCGAAAATTTTATCAAGTGCTGATACAAGCTCTGTATTGACACTGTCATTTGCTTCTTTTGTTGCGGTTATATCCAGTGCCGGAACTATATTTTCAATTCCGGAAATTTCAATGCCCAAATCTTTTGCTGCCTGCTTTGTTTCTTCGGACACTGTGCTTATAAACTGTATTTCTGAATCCATAGTTTCAATCAACGCTTTTATACTTACGAGTTCAGAAGGATTAAGGTTTACCGCACCTAATTTCAAACAAACTTTTTTATTTTTTGCTTCCGGCATATCTAAAATCCGGCTGAGTTCGTATATTATTTCAGAAGTCTTTGTTGCATTGGCTAAATCAACGATAAAGCCGTTTTTGACATATCCCTTTTCCATACTGTTCCTTCCTAAAAAAATCAGTTAGATAACAACAGAATACACAAAAAAATTTTCATCTGCAACGGAATATTGCAAATTGTAATGTAACTTTACGCAACTAAAGATACTCTTTTTCTATCAATTCTTTGAGCTAAATCTGATTTTGTAATTTTTCCGTCGCCGTTTACATCAAGCCCTCTATCGTAATAGTTTTCACCCTGATGAGTAAGCACATCTCTTGTAGCTCTGCCAGGCAAATAGCAAAGTGAATACAAATCTGCGGCAGATAATCGTGCATTTGAAGAAAACGCACGGCTTTTCGTCATTTTAAAATACTTTTCAACTAAATCCAGCTGTTCAAGTGCACTCATATTTCTGATTTTTTCGAGCGACAAATTCATACCGTAAACTCTGTTCATTTCCTGAACTGCAACTGATGTAAACTGGATTAAACCGGACGCACCGGATGAACTGTTCACAGCCCGCGGGTTCAATCCGGACTCAGAATTCATAACTGCAAGTAAATCATCGTAACTGCAATTTAACCGTTGTGCAATCTGTTTTACCTTATTTACAAAATCACCTGATAAACCGCTGACAGATGTTCTGCTTACAGATTGGGTCCTTACCGAACTTTTACCTGCCGAACCTGCAGAAGATGAACGTAATGCAGAAACGGACGGACATGTATAACTACCAAATGATGAACTTGAGGGGTTATATTTCGGTACTGAAAATTTAAACTTAGGCTTTGCATAATTCATCTGAGGCGGCATTGTCCAGCTTGAATAATTATACGGGAAAGTATTATATGCATTTGATATAGACGGGAAAACCGGCAATCCTGTTGAACCCCAGTTTGTTAAATAGTTAAACGGTAAAAAATACGGCATACCCATATTTGAAGAATATGGAGCACAATTCAAAATCGAATACATACCGAGGCTTGCAATATCTCCGCCATAATTAAAGCCACCGATAAACGGATTCTGAAACATATTGCCATATGACATTGCACTGCCGAAAAACGGATTTACCGGCATATAATTTGTATTAAAATTTAATGCTGCAAAATCATACATAAATAAATTCCCCGTATATATTTAAAGTATTATTTTTTTACAAAATTGACATTTTTCATCTCATGTTGTAAAAATTTATTAACATTTATTCATTATTAACTTCTGTAAAAAAAAATTTTTATAGTATATTAATATATAGGGTAAGAGAATATTATGTTTAATGAGACAAAGACACACGAAATTACGGTTGACGTTGTAATATTAACAATCATCAACAATGCAATTCAAGTTTTGCTTGTTAAAAGAATGAATGAACCTTTCAAGGATAAATGGGCAATCCCCGGAGGATATGTAAGACTGTCAGAAAACCTTGATCAGGCAGCTTTGAGAGTTTTGAAAGAACGAACAAATGTTGACAACATTTATCTTGAACAGTTATATACATTTGGAGACCCTCTGCGTCACCCTAACTCAAGAGTTATAACATGTGCATATTTTGCTCTCGTTCGTGCTGAAGATATAAAAATTGTATCTTCTCCAGAATTAGGCTGGCATAAAGTTTCCAACCTTCCTCCGCTGGCATTTGACCACAAAGAGATTATTGAATATTCTCTTAAACGTACACGTGAAAGATTAGAAATATGCCCTGTTGCATATCAGCTTTTGAATGAAAAATTTACACTCACCGAAATGCAAAAATCTTATGAGTTAATAATGGAGAAAAAACTCGACAAACGCAATTTCAGAAAAAAAGCTCTTTCTACTCCGGGGCTAATTGAGCTTGACGAATACACAAAATCATCTTCAAAACGTCCCGCAAGACTTTATACTTTTGAAAATATTCAACTAAACTCAAAAAGAGCACATTTCATTTCGAACAAGAAAAAGGAGAAAAAATAAAAAATGGTTACATTTATCTGGATTTTACAAATAATTTCCGCAATTTTTTCTATAATATTAGTATTACTTCACTCGCCGAAAGGTGATGGAATTGCGGGGATAGGCGGGGCTTCACAGCTCTTTACTTCTCAAAAAAGTGCAGAAAAAGGCCTTAATAAAGTAACTGCAGTATTTGCGGGAATTTTTGTTCTTACCACATTCCTTTTGGGATTCGGAATTATAAAATAACAGAAATGAAGGTTCTAAAGTGAAGGGTGATAACGAAACTCTCACAGATATTTTTTCCAGAAACGAACTATTCTGGGGTATAGAAAATCAAAACAGACTGCAGCAAAAACATGTTGCAGTTTTTGGTCTTGGAGGGGTAGGCGGCTTTTGTGCTGAAGCTCTTGTCAGAGCCGGTATCGGGGAACTTACCATCATAGATTTTGATGAAGTTTCTTCATCAAATATTAACAGACAAATTGTAGCACTGCATTCAACAATAGGACAATACAAAGCAAAGCTTTTTGAGAAACGATTGAAAGACATTAACCCCAAATTAAAACTTCATGTAATTGACGATTTTTATACGGCAAACAATAATGAACTTTTCACACCTCATGCCTCAAAGCTCACTTATGTTGCAGATGCCATAGACACAATGCGTTCCAAAATATCCCTCCTTGAAACCTGTGTTGAAAAAAACATTCCGGTTATTAGCTCAATGGGGGCAGGAAACAGAATTGACCCGACACAGCTATACATTTCTGATATCGATGAAATTGAAAATAAAAATGCCCCCTTTGTATCAAACATAATTTATCAATTAAAAAAACGGGGTATTGAAAAAGGAATTACAGTTGTTGCAAGCCGTGAAAAACCATATTGCAAAGAAAAAATATCTTCAACAGAAAATATTATAACAAAAAGCGGTGAAAAGTTTGAATTCACAAAGATTACGCCGGCATCAACGCCGTTTGTTGCAAGCTGTGCAGGGATTTTTATGGCATACTATATTACAAATGAAATAATAGAAGGCAGGGCGTAATGGAAAAAACTTTAAACATACTTGTAACAGGAGCCTCAAAAGGAATAGGCAGAGCAATCGCACTTGAAATGTCTGATAAAGGAAATATTTTTGTCACGGGAAGAAATGAAGAGGCACTGAAAACTATTGCAGCACAAGGATATTGCATATGTGATCTCTCAAAAGACATTACCCCGCTGATTAAATTTATTAAAGAAAACAAAATTGATATTTTAATTAACAATGCAGGCGAATACATATACAGTGCAATAGATTCCGCCACATCGGAAGAAATAGAAAGAATTTTTTCAACAAATCTGATTGCACCGGTAAAACTTATTTCCGCATCAGTTCCTCATATGAAGGAACAGAAATGGGGACGTATAATAAACATCGGTTCAATCTCCGGAGTTATGGGGGAAGCTTATGCAAGCCTTTATTCTTCAACCAAATCAGGTCTGCTCGGACTAACAAAAGCTCTTGCACTGGAGCTGGCCGAATATAATATTACAGTAAATACAATTAATCCGGGCTGGGTTGAAACAAAACTCGGTTTAGATTCGATTGAAGAAAGCGAATTTTCAAAAGAAGAAATTATAGAATGCATTCCTCAAAAACGTTTTGTCAAACCTGAAGAAGTAGCAAAGCTTTGCAGTTATTTAATTACAAATGATGCCAAAGGAATAACAGGACAGGGAATAAATCTCTGTGCAGGCCTAAGCGTCGGAATTTAGGGAATATTTTTTAATAAATCATTTATATCTATCCCAAGAACTTTAGATATATCATAAACAAAAAATTAAAACGAAAAATCAAATAACATTTTCACTTCAACATCAAGTGCATCCGCCAATACTTTCATGGTTTTTATCGTAACATTAGCCTCCCCGCGTTCAATTTGCCCTATATAATTAAAATTCATATCAACTTTTTCAGCCAGTTTCATCTGGGAAAGTTTCTTTGCTTTACGGATATAAGCAAGTTTTGCACCAAAACGTTTTTCCAAATCTTTATTTTTTTCCATACTATCGGATAGTATATCCTATTGACAAAACCGTTTCTAATAGTTATTATCATGTAAATGTAAGTTAATAACTATTATTATTGGAGAGAAATATGAAAATACAAGGTTTTACTTTAGCAGAAGTTCTCATAACACTTGGAATTATAGGGGTTGTTGCAGCAATGACTTTGCCGGCATTGATTCAGAAAAACAATAATAAAGTTGTGGAAACAAGGTTAAAGAAATTCTACTCAGCCATAAATCAGGCAATAATGCTTGCCGAAAATGATTACGGCGATAAAAAAATCTGGTATCAGGATCTTGCAGGAGCCGATATTGATGACGAAGGCAATATTATAGAAAACTCATCACAAGCTGAAGCCTGGTTTAAAAAATATCTTGCTCCATACATGAAAATAACCAAGATAGATACTTTAAATACAGGGGCAATGATAGTATATTTTTCTGACGGAAGTGCATTACGTACCAGAAAACGGGATTCAACAAGAGATTGGGACTTTTTCCCGGGAAATATAAATAAATGCCTTAATGGGAAAGAAACAGGCGACGGCTTCAGAGATTCCGCAGGAAAGTGTTCATTTGCTTTTAATTTTCAGCCTTCTATAAATTCGGAAAGCTGGAAATATCACTATAATAAAGGCTTTGAACCCTATAAATTTAACTGGGACGGCAGTAAAGATATGCTGTGACAGTTCATACGGATGTAATTCCGGAGGAAGCAGCTGGAGACAATACTGTACGGCAATAATTCAAATGAACGGATGGAAAATTCCTGATGATTATCCGTACAAAGTAAGTTATTAACAAAAAACGCTCTTTTAAAAGAGCGTTTTTTAACAGTTTTATTTTTTTCTGTTATATATTTTAAACAGACTGTCTGCCGGTTCTTTCTGTATGGCTGCTGCAAATTCTTCTTCATTTACAGCTTCTGTTTTCAACAACATCGTATCAATTTTGTTTTGAGGAAATTTAAATTTATTTTTTAATTTTTCCAAAAATTTCAAAGGTTCTAAATCACTAACTCTTAAAGCATATTTTATTTTATTCGGATTTCTTGAACTAAAAAACGGCTCACAAGAAATTGTTCCGTTAAAACTATCGCCGAAAGATTTTATTACCGGAGAATTTTTTATTGCTTTGTACAAAGACTTAGACATATCCTGACTCGGATGCAATGTTCCGAAAGATGGAGTATCGATTCTCTGTGTTTTCATTTTATAATAGTCCTTTCTATAAACAATCTACGGGGTACAAATACAATTTTATTACGCACAAACAATATGTGCAATATATTCTGCAGAAATCTTTAAACAATCCAAAGATTCACATGTAGTTTGCCTGTGCTCCCAAAGACAAGGCTTAATAGGACAGTTGTCGTTTGCTTTAATTGCAGTCACTAATTCTGATTGCGGAATTAGTTTTTTGTCATCGGTAGGCCCAAAAATAGCATAGGTTCGTGTTTTCAAGGCAACTGCAACATGAAGCGGAGCAGAATCAGAACAGATAAATTTTTCAGCCTTTGCAATAAGCTCTGCCAAATCTTTTAGACTTTTTGTCCTGCCGTAATAATCTTCGAAATTTTTATTTTTAACGGAAGACCTGATTGTTTCAATACATTCAGCATCATCAGGCCCGCCCGCAAGAATTACCTGCTTGCCTTTATCTATAAGAATATCAATAACTTCAGCCCAAACTTTTGCCGGAATTGTTTTAATCATGCCTTTTTGAACACTCATTTTGCTGACACCCGGATGAATAAGAACTGAATTCTTGATTTTCTCCTGCGGGTCAACGTTAATTTCAGGCAAAAAAGTTTTGTAATCTGTAATCGGTGTAACCAAGTCATGATACATATCACAGGCATATTGATTTTTGTTCAAAGGAACTGCTTTTGTCAATAGCTTTTCACTTAACGCTCCTGTATCATATCCGTATC
>JADIND010000004.1 GCA_017694215.1 Candidatus Scatousia excrementipullorum
AGAAAAAAAAGTAAAATTATAAATGTTAAGAGAGGTCATTTTGTCGGAATCAATAAATAAAAAAGAATTACTTTCCCAAACAACTTCCCCGCAGGAATCTTTCTGCAAAATTGCAGACGCCTTGAGGCTGAAAAATTCCTACAGAGAAGCTATTTCAAACTACCTTAATGCGATTCTTATTGAACGCGAAAATGCAAATTCCTACTACGGCCTCGGACTCTGCTACAAAAACCTTGAAAATTATACAAAAGCCATAAAGTATCTTGATAAAGCTGCCGTTTTAAAACCGGATTTTTATGAAGCATATTACGAACTCGGACTCTGCCACCTTAAAGAAGGCATTCCTTGCGGGGCTATAAAGAATTTTGTTCAGGCAATCCGTATTAATCCCGAAAAACCTGACGCCATCCTCCAGCTCGGTATTGCTCACGAATCATGCGACGAATATGATATGGCTTTAATGATTTATCAGAAACTTATTGAAAATTCACCAAAATTCATAAAAGCTTACGAACATAAAGCTGAATTGCTTATGAAGATAAATAATTACAAAGAAGCCTCCATATTACTTAACAAAATAGTAAAACTAAACCCCGAATATTACAGTGCCTATTTAGGCATAGCAAAATGCTTTGATAAACTGGGCATGAGAGCGGACGCACAGAGATATTACAGAAAATTTCTTTTGAAAAAACCGAATTCGCACCATGCCCCGCTTGTTAAAGCACGGCTTGAAAAATTGAAAACCCTCACAAAAAACAACCCATTTAATGTGGTCTGAAATCATATTTGAACTTTAATACTATGCAGTTTTAATCAACAGTTTTTCTTTTTTGCCGGTTTATATCTGTTTTTATACAACTGAATTTTACATGCTTTAGTGCCATTAATACCTGTCAAAAATTCTTTGTTAAAAATTTTTTCATATTTGAAGATTTTATTAAAGTTTCTGTGGAAATTTTCCGATATGAAAAAACGTACTTAGTTTTTCTAAGAGAGAGAATTTGAAAAAAAGAAAGGACGGATGTATGTCAACATCAATTTCGGCAGTAAATGCCGGCAGTTCTGCTGCAGGTGAAGCTGTGCAAAAAAAATCCACGTTAAGCAGCAGTACACAAAATGAACTGGAAGCATTAGGGATTACCGCAACAGACGGCATGACCGAATCTGAGGCCCGTCAAAAAATTGCACAGGCTAAAGCTGAACAAAATGCACAAAATGGCGAGCAACAAGGAAATTCTTCTGAAAGCGAAATTCTTGCCGATGCCAAAACCCTTGCAGCACAGGTAGGT
Organism: Candidatus Scatousia excrementipullorum; assembly: GCA_017694215.1. GTDB lineage: Bacteria > Cyanobacteriota > Vampirovibrionia > Gastranaerophilales > Gastranaerophilaceae > Scatousia > Scatousia excrementipullorum. Next base: position 1,293 of record JADIND010000004.1, read on the forward strand.
GTACCGGTTTCCGGAGATGCGGATGTCAGTGAAATTCTTGATGATATTGGAGCAGAACTGGAAATGCTGCTTGAAGAAGCGGAAAACAACCCTGCTATTCTTTCGCAGTTGTCATCATTCCTATCACAACTGACAAATTTGGATGATCAATACGACAGCCTCCAAAGTGCTCAATCCGGCATGTATAATGCAATGAATATGGTTTCAACAAACAATAAAATAGCATTAGGTTTAACATAGAACTTAATACGCTTTATTAAAGAACTGAAAAGCACTTTTAAATTTTTTTAAAAGTGCTTTATTTTATTTTTTTAGTATAATGAAAATATACACAGCGGTATCGTCTAGTGGTTAGGACGGGAGATTCTCATTCTCCAAACAGGGGTTCAATTCCCCTTACCGCCGAAAGTACAGGCTAAAAGCTTGAGTTGGAATTGAACCCACACTGGGTTCAACCTCTCGCAAAAACAATTCACAGGATTGTTTTTGCTCGGCAGAGTCCTTACTGCCGGGAGTAATTCCAAAACTGAAAAATTAATACAATATGCTGATATAGCTCCGAGTGGAGTGAAACGGAACGGAGTTTATAATACGTAGAGCTTGCTCTACCAACTCCAAAACTGAAAATTTAATTCGATATGCCGATATAGCTCAGTTGGTAGAGCAACTCATTCGTAATGAGTAGGTCAAGGGTTCGAGTCCCTTTATCGGCTTTTTTGCTATAGTAATTTAAGGAGTTTTGGTAAATAATGAAAAAAGTGAAGATTACGGTTTTAAAAACGACACTGGATAAAGAACTTGCTGCAGAATATGGTGTTGAAGGACTTGGTCCATGTCCGATGATGAAGGAAGGACAAATTTTTTATGCTGATTATTCGTGTCCTGACGGTTTTTGTGATGAAGCCTGGAAAGCTATTTATCAATATGTTTTTGCACTTGCTCATGGATCAGGTAAGGAACTTTTTTACTATGGAGATTGGATAAAAACTCCTGGAATTGCGATTTGCAGCTGTAATGACGGTTTACGGCCGGTAATATTTAAGCTGGAAGCAACGGATGAAGAATCAACTATAAATTCTGAACCTTTAACGGGGAATAACAGATAAGTTTAAATATTGACAAAAAAATTTTAGCAAATAGAATGAAATAGTATCCGATAAATCGTTTGGAGGAGTGCCAGAGCGGTTGATTGGAGCGGTCTTGAAAACCGTCGTACGTGCGAGCGTACCGTGGGTTCGAATCCCACCTCCTCCTCCATTTTGAAAGAGCCTGAAAAGGCTCTTTTTTAGTGCGTTTGCGTCCTTTTGAATTTTCTAAAAAATGAGCAAATTTTGCAAAAAAGGGACCAAAAAGGGACTGCTGAAAAAATTTGTTGATTTTAGAGGTTTTCTGCAATCAAGCGAAATTTAATATTACACAATGGTTTTTGCGATAAATGCGGTCAATCCCAAGTAATATATAGATTTCAGGATTTCCGCCAGTGGTAATTGTGGTAAATGCCAATATTTACATAAATATTGGTCTATTTTGTTATGCTTAAATTTAGATTGGAAATAATATTAATAAATTACGCAACCTTACCACCTTAAAACCCTCTCATACCAATCGAAGTCAAGAATTTGGGAGCGTGTTTTTTTAAAAAGATTTATTATCTCTTTGTGAAGTAAAAAGGAGATAAAAATGAAAGAACAAGAAAATTTGAAAGAAGGTAGATTAATAACCCTAAAAAGCAGAAAATCAATGCTTGATTTACTCTATCAGTCCTGTATAAATGGTTTAAACTGTCTGTGTCTTTTGGACTTATCAACAAGAGAATATTTAGTACAAAAACTGTTATTAAAACATGCAGGTGTGAATCTTGATGAAAACCTTACTTTAGAAGATTACAAATACCTTGTAAGGGCAATGCATGATATGTGTAGATGGGGATTATATATAGATAAGTTTCAAACAATAGCAAAAACAAATAATAAAATAAAAAAACTAAAACCAGATTATGTATTTATTGAATCAGAGCAAGATATTCTTTCAGCTAGGCATTGGAAAACTATGGCTGAAAAACGACAGGTTATTATTGTACTGACATCTTATAAGGATGAAATTTTTAATGAAGATGGCAAACATAAACTAGAGAAACCGTCTAAGAAACCTGAAGCTAAAATAATAATTGATTTTATTGACAAGAATGTAAAAATTGACATTATCTTGCCTAAAAATAAAGCCTCAAATGAAAATAATAGTGCTGAAATACAAGAAATAAAAAAGGCAAAAAGTTATCGGATGCTAAACAAAGATTTTAAGATAACAAGTGATTTCAAAGCCATAGTTATTGATAATCAAACCTATAATATTCCTGATTATTTTAATGTTGATATGGTTAAAAACGAGGATGAAAAAACATGGCAAATGATATTTTATCAAATATTTGCAGATGATATAAATGCGGAATTGAGCAAGAGAGGTTAAGAATGTATTTAACAGAAGAAGAATTTAAAATATTACAAGGTTTAAAATTGGGGCTTAGTTTTACTGAAATAAGCAAGGAATTAAATAAACCATTAAGAACATGCGACCCGAGAATTGACTCTCTTTATCAAAAGTACAGAGTCATTGACAGGCTAGAATTAAGTAAAAAAGCTGACCTGAAAAAAGTTACAGTAGCAAATATAGAAGAAATTCCTTATTGGGAATATGAAGGAACACAGCTTGTACAAAGTATTCCAATCTGTAAAAAAGCAGTAGAAAATATTATAAGTTTACTTTTGCAGGTTGAAGATGATAAAAAGGAATTTAAAATTATTTATTCTGCCAATAAGCTGAATAAATTTTGGCTTCTTGATAATGGAGTTGAAAAGATTTATTTGTACAGGCAAAAGCCTATTCTAGCCAAAAAGTATTTTTAGTTCAATGATTTATCTATATTTATCCTCTAAATTTTTGGGAAAGTAACATTTTTAAGTTTCTCAGAAGTACTTTCACGATTTTTTTGAAATTTAATAGCCTGTTTTTCGCTCGGTAACAATAAATCACTCGGTTTGTAATGCCTGTTATCTATCCCGAAAGTCATTAACTTTTGTGCATCTTTATAGCTTACACCATATTCAACTCTCAATTTATAAACGACTTTGAATAAATCGCAAAGGTCAGTAGAGGAATAGATAATTTCTTCATAACTTCTTTTCTTCATTTTATAAGTATCTTCTCTTTGAGCTGTTGCGATTATGTTTTCAAGTTGGGAATTTTCAAGATAAGTGTCATAAACAACATCTTTGTATGTCGCAATTCCCCGACCAATAGTTGCAACTTTTTTGCCATTTATAACTAAATAATCATCGCCGTTTTTATCTTCTTGTAATGATATATTTTCACCTTTAGAAGTTGTTACCGTAACCTGTTTTACAATGATTGATTTGTTTGCTTGTATAATTCTTTTCCGTTCTTGCTCTTGTTTCTTTTGTTTCTCGAAAGACTGTCCAAGAGCACAAATAACTTCTAATTGATTTTTTATAGTATAAATATAATTTTTTGCCATCATAGATGTCATAACTTCATAATGACATAAATCACCGTAACAAGTTTCTGTTTCAACAAAACCGTTTGGCATACTTTTTGTTTTATATGTGCTAACGACCTTTCCGCCGGAATAAAAAGTAGTTGTATTGCCTACTGTTTTATATGTAACATTTCCACTTGCAAATGTTATACCTTGCATAAATAAAATTATTAGTGTTATTGAAAAAAATATTTTTAAGGATTTAATAATAGACCTCCTGCACATTCAAGTATATCAATCAGACCTTTTTGCATAGTTTGAGAAAATTGAGACGGAACTTTATCTATGGAAATACCTAATTCCTCTGCTCTTAGAAATTTTTTATATAACTTCATTGTTTCTCTAACATATTTTTTAATTTTCTTTTCATCCTGAACATTACTTGGAATTAATGCAATTTCTCTTAACTTAATACTGCCATGTGGAATATCAGGGAAATATCCGGATATACTTACAATATTTTGCATTTCTCTTGGTTCTTCAAAGTAAGGGATATCCGTATTGGAATAATCTCTAACAGCAACAGCTGCAACACAAATATTATGTTCAGAATCATATAATAAAGGACTTTTTAACTTTTTATATGCACTAGCGTTTAATACACCGCTATAAATATTGCAGGCAATAAAATTCTTATCTGCTGTTTTTGGAATAATCGCTTTAGGAAAGACATCGTTTGTTATTTCTTCCTTATAACCTATGCCTGTAAATTCAGCATCAAAAGTTTTAATTTGAACATCTTTTCCTATACTTTCAGCCCAACGGTCATAAAAAGCCTGAATTGTAGCACGTGACGAATATCGTTTTGGTGTTGATTTTTCTTTTGGAAAATATGCAGGAGCCGGAGCTGTCCAATCAATCGCAAAGCATAAAGGAGCAGACAAAACTAAACACATTATTACAAAAATATTAAATATTAGCTTCTTCATAATTAACCTCTCAACTTTTTTACTTTTTTTAAATCATTGAATTTAACCTCATCAGTAATACTGGCTCTAGGGTGATACACAGGAATGAGTTTTATTCCCTTATAGTCAATGCAACTGCCATGAACCATTTTCAGAGGTTTATTAATTTTAAAAATCTTTTTTGCTGTATTTCCGCAAAGTATAATTATCTCAGGCTTAACAATTTCTATCTGTGCGTTGAGATATTTTACGCAAGCTTCTATTTCTTGTTTATTAGGCTTTCTGTCTTTATTGTTTTTTACAGGTCTGCACTTTACAACATTACAAAAATAAATATCTTGCTCTGGATTGAAACCAACTTTAGAAAGTAAGTCATTTAATTGCTGTCCGGACTTCCCAACGAAAGGTTTCCCGATTTCATTTTCTAATTTACCGGGAGCCTCACCGATTAGTATAATTTTTGCGTTTTCATTACCTCTTGAAACTACTGATTTTATCCTATTTTTACATAAATTACAGGCTTGGCACATCTCTATTTCTTTTGCAATTTTGTTAAGTTTATTCTTTTTACTTACTTCCATTTGTTAATCCTTGTACATTACACGCCATAAAAAGCAAATTTTTCCAATTTAACAGAACTAATACACTCTATTATCAGAAATTAAAAACTCTTTGTCAAGACATAGAGAGTTTTTTGTTTCGTTATTTTAACAGTGCGAATAGATTATTATAAGAGCAATGAGGGCAAAATGGAAAATAACGTAGATATTAAAAAACTTTTAGGCAAACGTATCAAAGAACTCCGTCAGCGAAAAAATTTAACACAGGAACAACTTGCAGAGATGATTGATGTAGGCGAACGAAACCTGAGTAAGATTGAATGCGGAAATAACTTTGTTACAGCCGAAACGCTTTCAAAAATTATAACTGCCCTTGAAGTCGAGCCAACAGAACTTTTTAACTTCAAACATCTTGATGAAAAAGAGGAGCTAAAAAAAGAATTAATGGAAGCCATCAGAACTGAAAAAGTTGATATTAAGCTGATGTATCAGTTTTATAAAAGTATAAGATAGCTTCGTGAATTTTTAATTTCAGTTTTTTGTATTTTTTGTATCA
>JADIND010000058.1 GCA_017694215.1 Candidatus Scatousia excrementipullorum
GGATAAAAAAGAACAGTAGGTTGTGGTAAATTTTAATTTACCACAACAAAAATGTTTCGGTAATCAGAAATTAAAAAAATCTACATTACTAAAAAGGCTCAACTAATTGTTTTACGCTTTCAGGATGACAAGTTCGATATTGTTTGGCGTAAACTTGTATATAATTCCCTTATTTTTATACATTTTTAGTTTCTTCCGGTTTTATTTCCGGTTCTTTAGGCGGATTTGCTGCTTTTTCAGCGGCTTTGTCAGCAGCTTTTTCTCTTTTTTCGTTCTGTTTGTTGTCATAAAGTTTTCCAACTAATAAGCCTATACCTGTTAAAATTAATGCACTAATCCCTGCGATAGTAAAAGCTACGCCTTTACCGATTTTTTTACCTGTAGTAAATGCTTGATTAAGTTCCTGCTTATCAGCCTGGGATAATTCTTCTTTAATTTCATTTCCTATTTGTTCACTAAAATCTTTTACTTGATCTAATGCTATATTTATTTTTTTGTTTGTACTCCATATATTGTAACTACCCAAAGCAGCACCGATGGTTCCTCCTGCTATTTTCCCTGTATTGCAGGTTTCATATTCATTGCCTTTTTCTGTCTTTGCTTTTGCCGTAAAGTTTGGAACGGCTCCGATAGGTCTGATTGCCATAATTTTCCTTTCTTTTTTATTTATATAATAGTTGTGAAGAAAAATTTTTGCTATTTTCTGCTTATTTTGTTACAAAATGTTAAGCGGATCAACATCGATAGCAAGTTTAATATCTTTCGGCATGGTGATTTTGTTCAGGAAACTTGAGATAAAGTTGTGGCCTTTTTCGTCGAGTTTATTTTTAATGATGATTTGAAATCTGTAATAGCCGTTAATCCTTTCAATAACGCATGGTGTCGGACCGAGAACTTCCAGTCGTTCAGAGATTCCGTATTTGTCTATCATAAGACACATTCTCATTGCAATTTCCTGTGCGGATTTTTCGGCACGGAAGTTGTTTGTTGAACTTATAATCAATCTTACCATCTGGCTGAACGGCGGATAGTCGAATTCTTCACGGGCAGCAATTTCTGTCATATAAAATTCGTTGTAATTCTGGGATTTTGCACTTGCAAGTGCGTAATAGTCAGGGTTGTAGGTCTGGAAGAAAACTCTTCCCGTAAATTCGCCTCTTCCTGCACGGCCTGCTACCTGTGTCAAAAGCTGGAACCCTCTTTCAGATGCTCTGAAATCTGGCAGATTGAAACTTGCATCCGCTGATATTACGCCGACAAGTGTAACATTAGGGTTATCGAGTCCTTTTGCAATCATCTGGGTTCCGACGAGGATATCAATATCGCCTTTCTGGAAGCGTTCAAGAAGCCTGATATGTTCGCCTTTTCTTACTAATACATCGCTGTCAACACGTTCTACATTGTGTTCGGGGAATAAATCTTTTATGTATTGTTCTATTTTTTGAGTACCTGTCCCGCTGATTTTTAATGCATCTGAGCCGCATTCAGGACAGACATCGGGAAATGGTTCAACCTGATTGCAGTAGTGGCATTTTAAACGCTGGTCTTTTGCATGCCAAATCATCGGGATGGCACAGTTCGGGCATTCTATGACATGTCCGCAAGCCTGACACTGGGTGAATGTTGCAAAACCTCTGCGGTTTATTAGTAAGATTACCTGCTGTTTCTTCTCAAGCGTTTCTGTTATTGCAACCTGCAGCGGTTTTGAGATTACACTTTTGTACGCTGCACGGGCATGTTCCTGCATGTTTATGACAGTTACCGGTGCAATCGGGGCGTTTCTGTATCGGTGTTTCATCTCAAAAAGGCTGCCTGAATTCACTGCCCTGTAGTAAACAGAAATGTCAGGAGTTGCAGACCCGAGTAGAAGCGGGCAATGATGAAACATTGCAAGTTTTTGTGCAACGACTTTTGCATCATACCGCGGTGCAGGGCTTGTTTGTTTGTACGCTCCCTCGTGTTCTTCATCGATTATGATAAGTCCGATATTTTTTAACGGTGCAAAGACGGCCGAGCGTGCTCCGGCAAGAATTTTTATATCGTTTTTGTAAAGCCTTTGCCATACGTCATATCTTTCTCCGTCAGAAATGCTGCTGTGCCAGATGGCTACATCTTTTGTGCCGAATTTTTTTGCAAGACGCTTGGTAAGTTGTGAGGCGAGAGCTATTTCAGGAGCAAGAAACAGGACATTTTTTCCTGCCTTGATAGTATCGTCAATAAGTTTGAAATAAACTTCTGTTTTGCCGCTTGCAGTGACGCCGTGCAGAAGCAGCACCGGCGGTGTTGTCTGTTGAGTGGTTTCTGCTGAACCCCTCACCCTGCCCTCTCCCGCAAGGGGCGAGGGTTCTAAATTTTTCAAAATGGTGTCAAGAACTCCTTCAATATTATTAAATATATTATCATTCCAGAATCTTAAAATTTTAAATCCTTGTTGTTCTAAATAATTTTGTCTTATTTTATCTTGCTCGATATTTTGTTCATCATTGTGCTGACCACCATCTAACTCTATAATCAGTTTCTTTTTATAGCAAACGAAATCCCCAATATAATTATCAATAGCTTCCTGTCTTCTGAATTTGTAACCGGCTAATTGATTATTACGAAGATAAAACCATAATGTCTGTTCTGCATCTGTCATGTTTTTACGTAAATCTTTTGAATACGCAAGAGTTTTTTCCGTATAAAAATGACGAGCCCTTACTCCCTCGCCCCTTGCGGGAGAGGGATGGGGTGAGGGGTTAGTGTATTCTGTTATTTTTTTCTTTATACCTTCATAAGCCGCAAGCTGTTCTCCTTCAAGTTCCGATAGAGGCTCAGTTGTGTCTATGTTTAATATATCAAGCGGGTTCCTGTAAATCTCTTCGGTTGTAAGTTTTACACATCCGAGTGTTTCAAGTTTTTTTATTGTCTGGCGGGTTGTCTTTGCATATTTTTCAAACATAACAATCGGCATTTTCCCGCTGTTTTGTAATTTTTCAAGAACCTCTTTCTGCCTTCTTGTTGCACCTTCAAAGGTTACAAACTCAACAGCCTGCTCTGTTTTGGAAGCTGTTTCAATGAGTTTCAAAGGTATTGCAGCATTCAAAACCGTCACCAAATCACAGCAGTAATAATTCGCCACCCACTCTAGCAGTTTCAGGTAATCTATTGAAAACAGCGGTGTTTCATCAAGAATTTTGCTGATTTTTTTTGCTTTGATTTCTTCGGGCAGATAATCGGAAAACCCGACGCAAAATGCGTTGATTAACCCCTGTCTGCCAAACGGAACAAGAATTGCCTGACCTATTTTTATTTTGTCTTTTATCTCATCAGGAATCAGATAACTAAATGTCTTAACCCCGAGTCCGGTGATATTTACAAGGGCTAGTGCATATTTGGGAGAAGTTCGGGACAAAGACTCTTCTTCAAATAGTTTTAAATTGTTTGAAGATTGTTCCATAATCTTTGTCCCTCGTTTTTCTTAATTATTCTTCTGCCATAAATTCTTTTTTAGCTTCTTCAATAGCATCAGCCAGTAAGTCAAGCTGGTCAGGAGTAAAAGTTACCCCTTTTTTGGTCGGAAGCCATGTTGCACCTTCATCGGTTGTATAGAATATTCTCATATTCAAATAACTTCTTCCTTTATATTCGCTTATTGATATTTGTAATTGTTCGGTATCGCTTCTTTCAATAGTTGCTAAAATTTTTGCATCAGCCATTTTTAATCTCTCCTTATTAAAATAACTACAAACTATATAATAACACAGAAAAATAAAAATTTTGATTTTTGCTTTAAAGAAATTCAGTCATTGTGTGCTCGACCCGCAGCCGCTCACGTATTCAGAATAACATGTGAAAAATCCCCCTTCTATTCCTCCTTTATAAAAAGGCGGCGAGGGAATGTTATGCCGACCTTATAGGTGACTAAGTAATAAAAAACTCCAAACTTTTGTTTGGAGTTTTTTAATTATTTCCGTTCGGGCTTTCGTATTCAATGCCGAGTTCTTTCAATGTTCTTATAAAGTTCTGGGCACAAATTCTTTGAGCCTCAGGCGGCACTATTCTTAATATCTCAACGGTTTTTGAGATTACCGGATCTTTGTCATACCAGCGGTTGTTTGCGTTCACCGGCTTTGCCATTGCATAGAATTTATCAACAGTTTCCTTTGAAACTTTTTCTTCAATTTTTTTCAAAAAGATTTCAGCCTGAGCATGAAGTTCTGTCTGATAATTTCTCAACAGTTCAATAACTTCCAGAAGCAAAGGATCGTGATCGTACCAGCGTTTATAAGTATGACTCATTTCTTATAACCTCCGCGGGGTTAATTGGAGCGATGTCATCTCTTCTCTCAATTTTCCCTCCTAACAATCTTAGCTTAGTTTCAAAATTTTCGTATCCTCTATCTATATGATGTAAGTTTTCAATTACGGAATTGCCTTCAGCCATAAGTGCTGCAACAACAAGAGAGGCACCGGCTCTCAAATCGCTTGCGGCAAGAGTTGCTCCGGTGAGTTTTTTCACGCCTTTAATTATTGCGTGGTTTCTGTCCTGATGTATGTCTGCTCCCATTCTTCGAAGTTCCGGAACCTGCATAAACCTGTTTTCATAAAGGCTTTCCGTAATAATTCCGACACCGTTTGCCGTTGACAGAAGAGTCATCGCCATAGATTGCAAATCTGTAGGGAAACCCGGATACGGCTGGGTTATAAAATTTATTGAATTAAGACGATTTTTGCAGCTTACCTCAAGAGAATTCGGCTCAATAAGTTTTATATTCGCCCCCATTTTCAGAAGTTTGTCTGTAAAGAATGTCAGATGAGCAGGGAAAACATTTTTAATAATTGCTTTGCCGCGGGTTGCGATAACAGCTGTCATAAATGTTCCAGCCTCTATTCTGTCAGGAATTGTTGTATATTCAATCGGGTGCAAATCTTCCTGTTTAACTCCGTTTATTATGATTTCAGATGTTCCGGCACCTGTAATATCGGCACCGATTGAATTTAAAAAGTTTGCCAAATCAACAATTTCAGGTTCCTGGGCAGCATTTTGAATTCTTGTTGAACCTTCCGCCAGAACTGATGCAAGCATTAAGTTTTCGGTTGCCCCGACCGACGGAATATCAAGATATATATCTGTTCCGACAAGTTTTGAGGCTTTTGCATGAACATAACCGTTTTCTATTTTTATTTTAGCACCCAGTGCCTCCAGTCCTCTGATGTGGAAATCAACCCTTCTTTCGCCGATTGCACATCCTCCCGGAAGGGCAACGATTGCTTCTTTACATCTTGTAACTAGTGCACCTAAAACAATAAATGATGCTCTCATTTTGCTAACCAGTTCATATTTTGCAGTAATGCTTGACAGGTTTGTTGCATCTATGGTGACTGATTTTTCTTCTTTGTTATAATGAGTTTTTGCACCAAGCTGTGCAATTACATTTAGCATAATTTCAACGTCGGTTAAAGCAGGGACGTTGTATATTTTAGTTTCTCCTTTTGGTAACAGGGCTGCGGCCATTAATTTTAAAACCGAATTTTTTGCACCGCCGATTGAAACTTCTCCTTTAAGCGGGGTTCCGCCTTTTATATAATATTTCTGTGTCAATTTTCTCTCCGGAAAAATTAATTATTATCTTCACGTCTAACAACAATATAATAATACAACCAGATTAAAGCGGTGTAAATAAGTTAAATTATGTAAACAATAATTTTTCTTAAATAGCAATTTTTTTCGGTTTTATGTTTTTAATATGACATAAGGTTAGTCTAAAATTTGTAGAAAGGCGAAAAATGGTAGATTCTGTTAAGACAAATCCGGTACCTCCGTTTACAACAATAAATTATGTAACAAAAGACGGTGAGCATTGTACGGCAACAAAAAACAACGGTGTTGTTACTGTTGTAAGTGATAAAAAAGGCGTAAAACAACTTCCGCTTGATGAATTTATGAAAGAATTTGTTGAAAGTCTGCCGAAAATGAATCTGGAAAATTCTCCTTCCAAAGATACGGTTGCTTTTTCCGGAAATGATGATGCTGCCGCTTCTGCAGCAGCTGCTGAGACCACTGAATCTGCACCGCAGACCGAAAATAAAAAAATGTCAAAAGGTGTGATTGCAGGAATTGCAACTGCAGGGGCTCTCTTAATCGGGACAGGAATCTGGCTTCTTTCAAAAGGCAAAAATAAAAAAGCTGTTGATGAGTTAGCACAGCAAATTACGGATAAAGCAGGCTCTCTTGCGGATGATATTGCGGAGCAGACACAAGCTGCAGTTGCTGCAGCTGCTGAAAATGTAAAAGCAGGTACTGCTAAAGTGCAGGAAGCCGCAGCCGGTGCAAAAGAAAAGGTTACAAATGCAGCCGGACAGGTTAAGACAAAGGTTCAGGAAACTGTTGCAGATATTAAAGAAAAAGCCGCTCCGAAAGTTGAAGAAGTAAAAGAAAAGGTTACAAATGCAGCTGAACAGGTTAAGACAAAAGTTCAGGAAACCGTTGAATCACTAAAACCTGCAAAAGTTGAAAAAAAACAGGCAGTAGAAGTCCTTGTTCCGGATAAAATTGAAATGCCTGACAAAACTCCAAAATCAAAAGGCAAATCAAAAAAGAAAACTCCGCAAAATATTGTAATTCAGGAAGAAGTTAAGACGGA
>JADIND010000059.1 GCA_017694215.1 Candidatus Scatousia excrementipullorum
AGAAAGTGGCTTGCGGATTATATAAAAAGCGATGAATATTACAACTTATATGGAGATTAATCTATGAAGAAAACATTTATTAAAACAAAAAACGTCAAGCGGTTTGTGGCTTTGATGGATGAGTTGCAGAAGCTTCCGCCGAACATTCCGAAACTAGCATTAGTTTACGGAGACCATGGGCTTGGAAAATCTCAAACAATTCAGTGGTGGGCGGATAAAAACGATTCTGTATATGTTCGGGCAACGCAGGGTATGACGAGCAGATGGCTTTTATCTGAAATAGCCGAAGAACTTGGAGAAGAACCTTACTGGCATACGCAGGAAACGTTTGAACTCATAGAAAATTATTTAAGACAGAACTCTAAAATAATTATAGTTGATGAGATTGATTATTTGATTGAAAAACATACGGTTGAGACTTTAAGGGATTTGCACGATAGGACAGCTTGTCCGATAGTTCTAGTCGGAATGGGGGCGGCTGACAAAAAACTTGCAAGATATCCGCATCTTGTAGATCGTCTGTATAAAACTTTGAAATTTGAACAATTTAATGCTGAAGATATAACCGAGATTCTTCAACAAATAACCGATTTGGAGTTTACTCCTGATGCAATAAATTACCTTACAACAAGGACAAACCAATTCAGGCAACTGGTTAAGTTGATTAATAAAATAGAAAAACTGTCTGAAACAAACAAAATTGATGAGATAGACGAATATACATTGAAAGGATTATTAAATGAAAGACAGAATCTTAAGGCTTTGCAGAAGGTTGGATAAATTTACACTTGATGAGATTTCAACTATTGCTGAAGATGTTGATGAGGCTGTTTTAGAGTTACTTCTCTTGACATTGGTTAAAGAGGGAAAATTAACTTTAAGAAATGACCTGTATTTTTATAATAAACAGAGTTTTAATAAAAAATATTCCATATTATCTTATTATCCGGCAAAGATTTTGGATATTGTAATACGGTGTTTTTGCCTTTCAATTCCGGCATATAAAGCCAAAGACGTAATTGGTATTGCAGAAAGTTCTACGATGCAATTATATTATATTTTTAGGGAGTTAATTTACGAACGGCAGACAAATAAATTAAAATCACTATATGATAAATCTCCGCAGCAAGGCAGAAACAGAATTTTTTACGATGAGGAATTTTCTTTTTATGTTTACGATAATCAGGTCTTTGTAAGTGAAAAATCATTTCAAAGCCCTGAAGAAAAAGCATTTACAAAACCTGAAATTCAAGAATTCAAAAAGGTTTACAGTTATCTGACGAGATTTACCTCTCACAATTCAAACAAAGTTGACCTGCTGCAAAAACTCGCCGAGGGAATCTGGAGGAGAAACAAGGAATTTGAGGAACTTTATTTTGATTTAAAAGTTAATTTACTTAATATTTCTTCATAAACTTTTCCCCGATTTTTTTAATAGTCCTTATCCTTTTTGTTATCTGATTTTAAAGTAAATATAAAAAATTCGTTCATTTTTTCTGTTCCTGTTATTACTGTTTTTTATTTTCAAAAGTCGGGGAATATTCCCCGCTGTTGATTTTTCGCCTATTCCATAAATAAATAATTTTCATATAATTGAATTATAGGTTAAAGATTTCCCGGTAGAGCCAGTCATATTGCCTTATTAGGCATATTCTGCTGTGCAAAAAATACTGGACAGTCGGCTTATAGAAAAATTTTCAAAATCTTATACAGCTTGATTATAGACAACTAACTATATCAAGAGAGGATTGAAAAATATGTCAAATTGTGTTTATTGCAAAAAACAAATTTTAACTAAATTTATTTTTTCCCTTTTGGATCTTAAATCAAAAGAAATTCAGATGGCTTTGAATAGTTGATACTCAAGGCAACGCAGAAAAAGTTCAGCTTGGTTCAATGTACCGATTAAAAACCATCTATGCCGTTAATATGCAGACTTCATATATGACAGGGCGTTATAAAACTCAGATGGATAATGTGGACAATAGACCGTATTGGGAATACGTTGCTGTCCTTGATAACAGAACCCGACCCGAACACGCACAACTTCATGGATTAATTTACAGATATGATGATCCGTTCTGGGCAAGTTTTTACCCACCGAACGGTTGGAGATGCCGTTGCAGAGTTAATGCTCTTTCAAATTATAACCTCAAAAAGAAAGATGCAAAGCCGGGTAATTCCATAGGTACTTTGTCTCAAGAGATGAGATTAGTTTCTAAAAAATCGGGTGAGTATAAGCCCGTTACGGTTTATACAGATCCCCTTACAGGTAAAAAGATTGCCCCTGATGTCGGGTGGAGTCATAATCCGGCTTCAGGTTTAAACGATATTTGAACACAAATTAAACAACAATTAAAGGAGTCTAATATGTATAAATAATTGAAATTAAATCTAAAATTTCTACCACTTATTAATATGGATTCTATCTTCTATGTTTATTTTCTTTTGAACAGGAATTTTTGCATCTTCACTTGGGTAAGCTAATGCAATGTAACAAGGCATTACGTAATCATCAGGATAGTTTATAGTCTTCTTTAAGTGTTCCCATTCTTTATCATGAGGCAAAGGAATACGTGTTACTCCAAAAATACCTTCGGCAGCAGCTGCAAGAAGTATGTTCTCTATACAGCACCAAATTGATGCAAAATCATTTAAAGAACTTAAACAACTGGGTTTTAATAAAGGTTCTTTAACTCTAAAGAAAGGCAAAATTAAACATCCTGAATTATAAAGCATAGAAAATTGTTTTGGCATTGCAATATGGTACATTCCACGCTGATCAGAATCAGTCATACCATAATTATTCATAAATTTTTCACATTCGTTGTAATCAGTTAAGTCTTTTACATCAAGAATATTGGCACGTTGCTGTTTATCATTTACAATAACAAATTCCCATTCTCTTAAATGATTATTAGTAGGAGCTTTTAACCCCGCTGAAAGAATTTTTTTGATAATATCTTCCGGAATCGGCTTATTTTGAAATTCACGAATTGTTCTTCTTTTTTCTATTGCCTCATATATATCCATATTAATCCACCATAAAATACAATTATTTATGCAATAAGTATAACATATAAAGGAGTTTTGAATGACAGTTGATAAAAAAAGTTTATTAAACTGGGTTGGCGGAAAAAGATTACTCCGCAAACGTATCGCACCGTTAGTTCCTACGGATATCCAATCATACATTGAACCATTCGGCGGT
>JADIND010000060.1 GCA_017694215.1 Candidatus Scatousia excrementipullorum
ATGTACGGCTTTTCCGTATATGACACCTGATAATAATGCTGCACTGGCTGCAAATTTCACAAGTTTTTTCCTGCCGAACAACGACTGCATCAAAACAAACAGCGTACTTTTACCGGAAATTAAAGAAAAGGCATTCTACAGAAATATTTTCGGTAATGACAAAGAGAATATACTTTATTAGTACCGCCCACTTGTAGTCAAAAATTTTTCATGCTAGCATTAGCCGTGTAGATAAAAAATAATGAGGTAAAATATGCAGGCCCGCAGAGCAGCCAGAGAATTGGCTTTTATATTATTTTCACAGTTTGATAAAAAAATTACAAATTATTCAAAAGAAGATTTAAATAACATTATACTGAAATCAGTACGTATATTAACAAGCAACGCAAGTGATGAATTAAAAACAGCACTCGGGGCATTAATTGATATGCGTAACAAAATAGATGATTACGAAGCTGAACACGAAACAAACTTAAACCGTCCGATAGGGGTTGCAAATATTCCGGTACCGCTGCCGATGACATCAGATATGACAGGCAGAATTAATCAGATGATTGACATTGCAGAAAAAGCAATGCTTGCACTTGAAATTGCAGAATTTACAACGCTTGATTCACAGAGTGAAGTAAAAGATTTCGCAATCAAAATAGCTGAATATTTCCAGAAAAATCATAAAGAAGTTGACGAAATTATACAAAAACATGCAAAAAATTGGGATATCGGACGTCTGGTAAAAATGGACAAAGATATTTTGAGAATTGCTATCGTTGAACTTTTATATATCAAAGATACCCCTATGAAAGTTGTTGTTGACGAAGCACTTGAACTTGCAAAAAAATATTCAACCGACGACAGTGCAGCTTTCATTAACGGAATTCTTGCAAAAGTTATTGTTGAAAACGGACTGAAATAATGTTTAAATTCTTTTCCGAAGGTTTTAATAATCTTAAAAATGCGGTATCAAATACCGCAAATGCACTTGTCGGCAATGTGGTAAAATCGGTTGAGCATGAAGAAGAATTTTCCGAATTTGTGCTTGACGATATGGAAGATTTGCTGATAAGTGCGGATTTGGGTGTGAATTATGCAGCAGAACTTGTTGATAAATTGCGTAATCAGACAAAAATTAAACCGTCGGAAGTTAAACAGTATTTGAAAGACGAATTTTCAAAAGTTCTGAATGAAGCCGGCAGCAACGAACTCAAATATGTTGACAATAATACCCTGAATATTTATTTTATTACCGGCGTCAACGGTGCAGGAAAAACCACACTTATAGGAAAACTTGCATACAGATTTAAAAATTCCGGGAAAAAAGTTCTCATTGCAGCAGGCGACACATTCAGAGCAGCCGCGGAAGAACAGCTTGACATATGGTCAAAACGTGCAGGTGCTGATATCGTAAGACGTGACAAGGCAGACCCTGCCTCAGTTGTTTACGAATCAATTCAAAAAGCACTACAGGAAAATTACGACGTTAACCTTGTTGACACGGCAGGAAGACTGCAGAATAAATTCAATCTCATGGAAGAACTGACAAAGATTAAAACCGTCATAGACAAAAATGCTCCTGAAAGCTTGAGAGAATGTATTCTTGTGCTGGATGCAAACACAGGTCAGAACGGATTGCAGCAGGCAAAAGTTTTCACGGAAGCCGTAAACATAACATCAGTTGCCCTCACAAAACTTGACGGTTCTGCAAAAGGTGCAATTATTCTTGCAGTTGCAAAAGATTTAAAACTTCCGGTAAAACTTGTGGGAATCGGTGAAAAAATGGAAGACCTGAAAGACTTTAACAGGGAAGAATTTATAGAAGCTTTATTTATATAAGACCCGACTCTTCACTCCTCACACATAAGTACGCTTAATGTTTTTAAGCCTGAGTAATTGTGTACTTTGACCCGCAATCATACAGTCACCCTGCCATGTCATCCTGAACCTGCTGCAAAAACGGTATAAACGAAGTTAAAACGAGATTTTAACCAACCAGAAATTATTTTCATGAGCCTCCACGGTTAACGTTTCAGAATGACATGAGGAAAAAACTCTTTTCCCCTTTACACAAGGGGGAACGGGCTCTGCCTTCTTTATTTATCATATCTCCACGCATTCCGGTCTTGTGCAAAAATTTTATATTTTAAGACAATAAAAAAAAACCGGAATTACTTCCGGTTTTTATACTTTTTACAGGTCAGCTTACTTAGCCAGAGCTCCTGCTACAGCGACTGCAACAGCAACGCTTGCACCGACCATAGGGTTGTTACCCATACCGATAATACCCATCATTTCTACGTGAGCTGGAACTGATGAAGAACCTGCAAACTGAGCATCACCGTGCATTCTTCCCATAGTATCAGTCATACCGTAAGAAGCAGGGCCTGCAGCAACGTTATCAGGGTGAAGAGTTCTTCCTGTACCGCCGCCTGATGCTACTGAGAAGTATTTTCTTCCGTTTTCATAGCACCATTTTTTGTAAGTACCAGCAACAGGGTGTTGGAAACGGGTAGGGTTAGTTGAGTTACCTGTAATAGAAACGTCAAC
>JADIND010000061.1 GCA_017694215.1 Candidatus Scatousia excrementipullorum
CTTCCGTCCCAGCCATTTAACAGAGGTCAGAAAAATATTCTGACCTCTGTTTTTATATTAAAATTCTTATTTCTAATTAAGCATATTTATATGTTCTAATTAGCAAAATTAATTGGTAATATTAATGCTCAACATTTCCGTTATCATCCAGAGGAAGCCAAGAATCTTTATTCTCTCTCAAGTCAATAACTTTATCAATGTTAGTTCCTTGAACACTACTTTTGCCCATAAGGAAAATTCTGTCCATCATATCACCCAAAATTTTCCCGACCAGACTATCACCACTAACAGTAACCTGGTCATTACCTCCATCCTTTAAATCAATCTTACCGACTTCTGAATTTGTAATAGAGTAAACATCCTTTCCGTCAGTACCTTTAACACTCATCAATTCCAAATCCTGTATTGTAGTCGTAAATCCTTTACGGAATATAGACGGTTCTTTACCTGCCTGAGGCTGTGAATTTATACGTTCAAGTTGTTTATCACTTATTTCAAATACACCATAGTCAGTAAATATCGTGTATATAGTATCGGGCTGAATTCCATAAGCTTCATACCCTTCATTCTCTTTTCTTGAAGAAACGCCTTTAAATCCCTCGATTTTAATACCATGAAAATTTGTAATTTGTGGTTCACTCATTCTAATATCCTCCATTATTGTAAAAATTGTTTTTATAATTTAATAAAGGATACCTGCATATAAAAATTGCCCCATCCCACACCACCATATTATATTATAGAGGCATTATAACAGGGTTTAAGACATTTATAATTTACCTTTACATTTTGTAACATTTCATTATTTATGTACTTTTGTTTCGAAATTCAAGCTCTGTAGGTTGGACTTTCAGCAAAACAATGAATATTCCAGTCTGCCCCCTCACCCTAACCCTCTCCCCTCGGGCGAGGGAATATTATGCGTCATTGCGGGCTCCGACCCGCAATCGCATTACCACAGCATCCTGTCATCCTGA
This sequence comes from Candidatus Scatousia excrementipullorum, assembly GCA_017694215.1. Taxonomy (GTDB): domain Bacteria; phylum Cyanobacteriota; class Vampirovibrionia; order Gastranaerophilales; family Gastranaerophilaceae; genus Scatousia; species Scatousia excrementipullorum. Next base: position 978 of record JADIND010000061.1, read on the forward strand.
ACTGGCTGCAAAATCTGTTGAGACAAAGTCGAAACGTGATTTTATGCCCCTACCTGGTGTTTCAGGATCTTACAACCGGTATAGAAAAAGAGATTCTGAATAGTCTTCCCGTGAGCCGCAGCGGTTAATGTTTCAGAATGACCTGATAAAAATCCCCCTTCCATTTCCCCCTTAGAAAAGGGGGACAGGGCTCTGCCGACCTTGTAAGGAGCAAAGGGAACAGAACGGCCCGTATCTTATGGTGCTACTTTTCCTCAAACCGGCAGAGAATTTACAATTTACAAAATTAATTTTGTGATAATACTTAAAATATGTTGTATTTAAATATTTTCTGTTATAGAATGTGCTCGGAGAAAATTTTATTATAAGTCGTTTTAGTTAGTTTATATTAAAAGGAGGTCTTATTATGTTAAGCAGAGTAACCGATAGTACAAATTTTACAGCGACTATCATACGTAACAATGCATTCCGTGAAGGTGTGAAACAAGCAAGAACAGATACTGCTACAGGTTTTCTTTATGAAGCCAATGCGTTTGCTAATGCGGTTAAATATCTTGAGAATGACGGTACCGAAGATGTTTACGAAATAGTTAAGGATGATTACAGAAAGGATAATTACTTCCTTACCAAAAACGGAGATGTTGTACTTAACCGTGATTACCCGACTGTAGGACAAAGTGCAAAACACTTATTTATGGATTATGTTGCATCTGAAGGAAACAACGGAATAGCCAAACCGTTTACTCCGGGTATTGATACCAGAGTAAGACTTGGTGATATTAATAATAATTTAGAAAAAATAAAAGAAGCAATAACAAAAACACAAGAGGATATTGAAAACATAAGGTCGGTGCATACTACAGTATCAGCAGCAGAAGAAGTTAATAAAAAACTTGATACTATTGCTTAATTTTATTAAATAAAAATTCGGGGGTAAAAATTATCCCCGAATTTTGTATATATTATATGGCAATTTTTTCTGTGTTCCGGTTTTATAAAGATATGCAAAATAATAATATTTCATTTACCTCAAAAATCCGGTTTGTGCCGTGGAAAACTTTCAGCAAAATGCAAAAGAAAAACGAAATTTTGTATTTCCACGACACTCCAAATATTTTAAAAGCCGATGAATTTTATTCAATGGATATAAGAACCTGCACCGGAGGCGGACTAACCAAACCGTCAACACAAGAGGCAGAAGGCTTTCACTTCTGGGATGATCGGGTAACAAACAAAAAAGCTAATGATAATGTCATTTCTTTAATCCGATTTGTCAAAAATCCCGAAAGAGGAATTATTCTTGGCGGCAAACGACTCCGTGAAAACCCGCTTTCTATACCATTATTTAATAAATTCAAACAACTTATATCAGAACGAATAAACAACAATCTGACTGTATTCGGTATCCATAAAAATGCATACGGGCAAACCCATTATCATTACGATAAGAAAACCGATACATGGACAATTTGTTCGGAATATATAAAAAGTGAAAAAGGTCCGCAAAGAGCTGTGAACAGTCTTGGAACTCTTAGAAATGCTTTTGAAGAAATTTCTATAGCCCCGGGAGACAGACTATTTATCGGAAATAAAGAAATCCTTCCAAAAGATGCACCTGACATTTTCAAGTAGTTGATAAATGTACCTTAACTTCCTTTTAGAGTTTGTGTTTCTTGACATTTCTTAACAAATATGGTTAAATTGGTATCAAAATAGGAACAATAATAAGCAGGTGCAAGGGAGTTTAAAAAGATGAAAGGTATTTGGCCTGAACAATATATGCATAACCCTGATATGAATAAACCCATTGAACAAATATGGGATGATATTGACGGGTATAGTTTTGAAGAACTTTATGAACAGGAAAATAAATGGGGCTCTTTAAGTTTTCTTGTACCGTTCCCGCCTATGAATTATAAGGGTAAATTTGTCAAAGGCATATGTTTTTCACAAGCGACAAGGCTTCTTATGGAAAGATATCCGGATATGAAAAAACTCTTTCACGTATGTGCAAATTCAATGTTTGCATCAATCCCTTGGTCGCATAATGCTGATATGTTTTTCACCTGCTATAAAAACGAGGCAAGAGAAAAGTATTATAAAAATAAATATCCTGAAACAAAAAATATTCCGTTTCTGCCGCTGCAGGATGCCGATTTTCTGAACGAATACACTATAGCACCGGTTGAAAATAAGGAAAAAACTATTGATGTAATCTGTGTATCTACTGCATTCCCTGTTAAAAATCTTCCTGTAATTGCTAAAGCTTTAAAGATTTACGAAGAAAAATACGGCAGAATTTTGAAAGTTGTATATGCAATCGGGAATAATGCAGCCAAAAAACTCGACGACGGAACTCTGGATTATTCCGGTGTAATTGAGTATGCAAAAGGACCGCTGCGAGAAGTCGATGCAATTTTAGGCGATACGAAAAAATATATTGACTTTATTCCATACATAAAATATTATGATTTGCCAAAATATTATACAGCGGCAAAATGCGGAGTTTTAGGCTCACTGATTGAAGGTAAAAACCGATTCTTAAGCGAATGCAGAAGTTGTGACTGCCCTGTAATTGTATTTAAAGATTTTAATAAATATACAAGGGGCGATTATCCGGTATTTTTCGGAAACAGCGGAGAATATGTTCCTGAATTCAGTTCGGAATCGCTTGCTGATACAATACACAAAGTTATTTCTCATCCTGAAAATTATGAGGCCAGAAAAAATTATCTGAAATACAACGGCAGAACAAATTTTGTAAATATAATGGTTGATTCGCTTCCATACTACAGAGAAAACATTCCTGACTATGAGCCCGGGAAAATTCATGAAAATCTGTGGGTGGATTTGGCTTGTTATGACAATTATCAGGTAGGTTTCAGGGACTTTTTATACGGTAAGAAAATACCGTTATCTCATGTTGTCGGAATAGAAGATATCAAAAAACTTCTCAGTGCATATTATACAAAATTCGGTCTTGAGTGGAAAGATTAAGGCTCGCAAAGTTCGCCTGTTCACTTCGCTTTTTACAAAGAGGCAGGATACTATCATTTACTTTTTGAAATCTCATGCGTTTAGAGGAGTAACTTTTGTCAGATATAGGTTATTTTATGTATAGGAAAACTGTTTTGTACATTCTTATTCCGAATAATTTCCAATATCCGTGATACGGGCATGCCTTTTAAAGCCAATATTAAATTTTGTAAACGCTTTTTAAGTTATGTAAACAGGGCTGAAATCATGTCACTATCATGGTTTCGGATATTATTAAGGGGACGGAAATACACTTAAAATAAAATAGTTGTCCTCACTCATTGAAAAGAGTAGAATTAAATTATACTCAATCTAAAGAGTGATTTTCTTGTAGAGGTAAGATTATTTATGTTTGAGACAGTTAAATCCAATCTTTTACGGATACAGGAAGAAATTGCACCTTATAGACCAAATATCATTGCAGTCACAAAATACTTTGACAGGAATGCCATTGTTGCAGCGTACGAGGCAGGGTTGAGGAATTTCGGTGAATCAAGAGCCGTTGAGGCTGTTGAAAAAATTATGCAGCTTCCTGATTATGTCAGAGAAAATTCAAGTTTTCATTTTATCGGTCATCTTCAGGGTAACAAGGTTAAAAAAGTTGTTAAATATTTCGACTTCATTCATTCGGTAGATTCTCTGAAACTAGCAGCCCATATATCTCAGGAGGCTAAAGAACTCGGTAAGATTCAAAAAATTCTCCTCCAGCTCAATAATGCAGGTGAGGTTCAAAAGTTCGGATATTCAAAAGAGGCATTATTCAAAGATTTTCCTGATATTTTGAAGCTTGAAAATGTTAAAATCGTAGGGTTGATGAATATGACTCCTCTCGGTGCAGGTGACGATTTTATTGAAAAATTGTTTCTTGATGCCGCTGATACTAAAAAACTTCTCGAAAAGACTTTTAACTGCAAAATGAATGAATTATCTATGGGGATGAGTCAGGATTATCAAATCGCAGCACGCTGCGGGGCGACAATGCTGAGAATAGGCAGAAAATTATTTAGTTAAGTAAGATAAATTAAAAATACGGAGGAAAAAAGGTGGCAGTTGTAGCAGATAAAATTAAATCAGTTGTTGATTTTTTGGTTAAAGGTTTTGAACCTAGAGAATCTTTTGATGATTTGGCTGATGAAATGAATGAAGAAGTTTATGAAGTTCAGGATAACCTTGCTGTTGATCCGGCTTATTCTTACCAGCCGAAACAGGACAAAACTAATGACTTGAAAGTTATTAATCATCCGAATTACAGAGGTTATGAAGTTCTTGTTATGGAACCTCGTTCTTTTGATGATGCCGCTCAAATCGTTCAACACCTTAAAGACAGAAAGACTCTTGTCTTAAACCTCCATTTGCTTGATAAAGAACAATCTCAAAGAACTATCGACTTTGTTTGCGGTGCTGCTCATGCTCTCAATGGCAAGCCTCAAAAAGTCGGAGATTTGGTTTTCGTATTCACTCCGAGCAACGTTACGCTCTCTGTTGATATGAGACCTAATCAGAATAAATTTAACGACTCATTGTGGGGGGCTCCTCTGCAATAGGTCTATTCGGGAGAGAAGAAGAGAGATAGTTAATATATAAATTTTAGACGGCTTTGCCGTCTTTTTTTTGATTGTTGTGTAAATATTAAAATCATGTTATCCTTTAGCTGTTATGAATAATTTTAAATACGCCGTTGCTTATAACCCGAATATTCTTCATGCAAGAGATGCAAAAGCCAATTTGTGCAGTATCCTTTCTGGTTATAATGTTCAGGTTGATGTTCTGGATATTGATAATCTGAAATCAGGTTATGATTTTGTTTTTGTGATAGGCGGTGACGGTACTATTTTGAAATCGGCAAGGTTTTATGCAAAATTTCAAACTCCGGTTTTCGGGGTTAATCTTGGGCGACTTGGATTTCTTTCCCAATCATCAGTTGAGGATATACGTTCTGCTGTCCAAAAAATACTTGAGGGTAAATATATTGTGGAAGACAGACTGATGCTTTCCGGCGGCAGGTATTCAGCATTAAATGACTTTGTGGTGAAGAGTTCAGTTAGCGGCAGGACAAGCCGTTTTTCGCTGAAAATTAACGAAAAAACAGTTTGTGATTATCTGGCTGACGGAATTATTGTTGCAACCCCGACAGGCTCAACTGCGTACGGTCTTTCCGCAGGCGGGCCGGTTCTTGTTCCGGGATTGCAGGCTTTTGTCATTGTGCCGATCTGTCCGCATACCCTGACGGCAAGACCGCTTGTAGTGCCGGATTTTGAAAAAATTTCAATCTGCGTAAACGGAGAATCTTCTTATTTTCTCTACGCTGACGGACAGGAATTTTCCGAATTTAACAATGAAATTCATATCCAAAAATCCCAATATACGGCTAAACTTGCTCTTCTTGAAAGCGGAGGGTTCTATTCGGTCTTAAACGACAAACTCCACTGGGGAACTTCTCCTGCTAATATTTCGTAATATAAATCTTTAGATGTTTGACAGGGTTTAGTCCTTACTGAAACGAATTTTAAAAATTATATTAACTTTTGTTCATAATTCAGTTTAAATTCTTGTACTTTTTTCCTATTTAAAATAGTATGTTATTATACTATTGGGGGTACCTGTTACACTAACAGGTGCAATTAATTAAAAAATAAAGTAATATTCTAATAAAAGAGGTAAAAATAGTGGAAAATTTCGTATCAGATATCTTCGCAAAAAAAGATGAAACTCCGGCTCAGGATCAAACACCTCATTCAGCTGTTAACCCTACTAAAATTAAAGTTGTAGGTGTCGGCGGCGGCGGCGGTAATGCTGTTAACAGAATGATTAAATCAGGTTTGTCAGGTGTTGAATTCTGGCTTATGAATACAGATTTACAGGTTCTGGAATTTGCACAGACTAAAAATAAAATTCAGTTGGGTGCTAAATCTACAGCAGGTTTAGGTGCCGGCGGAGATCCTTCAGTCGGAGAAAGAGCTGCTGAAGAAGCCCAGCAGGAAATTACGGAAGCTCTTGACGGAGCCGATATGGTGTTCATCACTGCAGGTATGGGCGGCGGTACAGGTACAGGTGCTGCTCCTGTTGTTGCTAAAATCGCAAAAGAACTCGGAATTTTGACTATTGCGGTTGTTACAAAACCTTTCTCATGGGAAGGTCGTAAAAGACAAAATCAGGCTGTTCAAGGTCTGGAAAAATTAAGAGAAGCTGTTGATGCCGTTATCGTTATCCCTAACGATAAATTGTTACAGGTCGTTGACAGACAGGTTTCATTGACAGAATCATTTATTATCGTTGATGAAGTCCTCTTAAGAGGTGTTCAAGGTATATCTGATATCATTACCGTTCCGGGTACAATCAACGTTGACTTTGCTGATGTTAAAAACGTTATGCAGGCTTCCGGCTCGGCTCTTATGGGTATCGGTCGTGCAACAGGTGAAGGCAGAGCCATTAAAGCTGCTGAAATCGCTATTAATTCGCAACTTCTTGAAACTTCTATCAACGGTGCATCCGGTGTTATCGTTAACATCACAGGCGGCCCTGATATGACACTTCATGAAATTACCGATGCCGCTAATATTATTCATGATGCAGTTCTTGATGATGCTACTGTTATTATCGGTACTGCGGTTAATGAAAATATTTCTAACGAAATTCAGGTTACTGTTATCGCTACAGGTTTTGAACTGAAGAATGAACCTGTTGAACCGGTTAAAAAGCCTGAACTTAAACAGATGAGTGCGTCTGACTTCTTTGCAAGTTCATTCTCATCTAATAACCAGACAAGAAGAAGTTCTATGCCTGAAGTTTCTTCAAACTTCACAAATATTGAAATTCCTGATTTCTTGAAAAAATAGTAAATAAGGAGATTGGAATTAAGAATGAGAAAAGAACCGTCGATTTGGCGGTTCTTTTTTTGTTAACTTTTCTTAATAAATTGAATTAATTTATCAATTTTACGGAATATTTAAACTTTATATATATGTCGGGAAATTATAGGGGATATAAGTTATGAAGTTTTGGAAAAATTTATTTGCAGGAGATTTATTGTATCAGGATTTAGGTGACTGTTCATTGTGCTGTATGCCTGTTTCTGCGGAAATCGATATACAGCTGAAGGAGCCTGTCTTTAAGGAAAAAGATGAAGCTGAAAGCAAGGCAGCTTAAACGAACGGAGAAAATATGGGATTATACGGTGACGATTTTATAACGCCAATAACAAATCAGGATCTGGCAAGTACCAGTATGCAGCCAATGCCGTTAATAGGTTTCGGGATGCCTTTGGGTATGTACAATACAAACCTTCTCGGCGGCGTGAAAATGCATACGCAGCCGGATAAGGATTTGTACAGGAATATGCAGGAAAAAGAATCAAAAGATATGAGTCTTTTGAAAAAAGTCGGTCTTGCAATCCTTCTGATGGGTGGTTTTGCAATGATAAAATTTAAACCGATAAAGGAATGGATAAGTACAAAATCTTCAAAATTTTCAAACTGGTGTAAAAATTTATTTAAAAAGAAGCCTCCGGCAGCACCGGCTGCAGTACCTTCACCGCCCGCACCGTCACCGACAATTCCGCCGGCTCCATAATATGTTTTTTGAATGCAGGAAATATTTATTTCCTGCATTTTCCATGTTAATATATGAATTATAAACAGAAAGGAGAGGGTTAATATGGCTAAAGAATGCAGTTTTGATGTGGTGTCAGAATTTGACAGACAGGAACTTGTAAATGCTGTTGATCAGGTTAAAAGAGATGTTGCATCCCGTTTTGATTTAAAAGATTCAAATTCAGAAATTGAACTGGAAGCTGATAAATCAATAATTATTACTACATCTGACGAAATGAAGTTGAGAAATATTTATGACATTTTACAAACCAAAATTGTAAAAAGAGGGCTTAGTATCAGAATACTTGACCCTCAGGGAATTGAAAATGCTCTTGGCGGCAGGGTCAGACAGGTTTATAATCTCAGAAAAGGGTTGACGCAGGAGCTTGCAAAAAAGATTGCGGCTGATATCAAAGATTCTAAAATAAAGGTTCAGGCATCTATTCAGGGGGATAAATTGAGAGTTTCCGGCAAAGATAAGGATGATTTGCAGGCTGTTATAAAAATGCTCAGGGGCAACGAAGAAAAATACGATTATCCTTTGCAGTTTAATAATTACAGATAGTTAAAAAGACCGCCCGGGCGGTCTT
>JADIND010000062.1 GCA_017694215.1 Candidatus Scatousia excrementipullorum
CATTTTATCCGTTTTAAATAAGTTTTATTTAATAAGCTCAAAAAATAAGAAAAACCGCCGTAAATGCGGCGGTTTTTCCGACAACGAAATAAACTGTCTGTCAGTCAGCTTACTCAGAGCAGCCGAAAGCAATAGTAACGTGTTCTCTAGGGTTTACAGCGGATATTTTGTATCCTTTAGGGTCAACAAGGTAAGCAAATTCGTCGCCGGTGGTTTGGAATAAGCCCATTGTACCTGATAATGCAGTTCTTGTTACGTCAATAGGAGCCTTAACAGTTTCCCAGATGCCGTCGCCGAGGTTACGTGCAGCCGCACCGAACTTACCCTGGAATACATGGCCTAGCATATAACCGGCATCGTTAGATACGTTTTCAGCTGCGTTACCAACGTTAGTTAAGATACCGCCTGCTGTTCTGCCGACAACACCGACAAGCGAACCGGCTAAAGTAAACGGCATTTCAACAAGTCTTGCAACAGGGTTAACCTGTTTTGATTTGTTAACCTGTGCCTGGAGTATCTGTTTAGGTAATTTTGCTTTGCAATCGCCGTTTTTGATATCGGTGAAGGCAAGTTTCAAGGCACCTTTATCACAGCCTGAAGGTCTGATAACTTCGACAACCTGACCTGTTACTGTTGATCCGCAAGGGAATGTTTGTCCGTTAATAGTAATATCTTCAAGAGTGTTAGCTCTGAAGTATTGTCCGACGTGGGATGATTTTGCCGTCAACTGGTCAATCATCTTAACTTTTAATGTCGGAATTTTTACAATTTCTTCGTTTTCAACAAACGCTTTTTTGTCAACAGGGCAGGCCGGACAAATGTTGTTTGCTGTCTGCGGGTTTGTGTCGTAACCCAGTGCAACACGGACAGTCTGCATCATTGAGGCAACTTCCGCACGGGTAGCTTCCTTGTTTGGCATAATCATATTAGGGTTAGGTGAATCTTTCAACGCACCGTTTTCAAGTGATTTCGCAACAGGAATTCTTGCCCAATCAGGAATTGAATTTCCGTCTGAGTATCTGCTCAGGATTTCGTTTGCCTTACATTCGTCAATGTCGCAGGTCATACCTTTTGCGATTGTGGTTAAAGCTTCGCAGCGGGTTACATTGTGGTCAGGTTCAAACTTGCCGTTAGGATATCCTGCAAGCAGGTCTTCATCAACTGCTTTTGCTATGGCTGCGTTCGCCCAGTTGTTTGAAGGTACGTCTTTAAACAAACTTTCTTTTGGCATACCGCAGTCGTCAAGGTTGAAACCTTTAACAAGCATAGTTGCGAATTCGGCACGGGAGATATTTCTGTTCGGTTTGAACATACCGTCCGGATAACCGACTACAACATCATTTATTGCTAATTTATCAATGTCACAGGCTGCCCAGTAGTGCTGCGGAACATCAGGGAATGAGCATCCGCCGTATGTCGGGGCAGCTCCGCCTATGGGACATCCTTCATTTTTTATTTCATAAGGAACAAGGGTCTTTTTAACCGCTTGAAGTGAATTTTCGGTTTGAATATCTATCGGGCAGTTGTTGCCGTCCATAATTCTTTCATTTCTTTCGATAGGAATACCGTTATGTCTTGTCGGGGCTTCATTCAGACACGGAATTTGAGCTGCAGCACCTGTAATCTGTGAATCTGATGCAACGGTTGTACCGCTGACGTTAGAAGACAGTGCCGATGGTGCGTTTAAAAATCCGGTTTCCGATGAAAGGATTGAACTTGCAGGTTTTCCTACGTAGTTGTTTGTACCGTAAATGGCGTTCGGATATCCGTAAACCTGTTTCATATCGGCTCTATCCGGTTTACCTGTCATAGGACAAACTGTACATGCAGGTTCTGCAGGTTTGTCACAGCTGATTTCATCATTCTGACATCCGCAGTCGCTTTTCTTTGGCGGACACGGATCATCATCCTTGCAAGGGTCGTTGCAAGGGTCAGCTTTCTGGCAGTCGCATTCGTCAATGGCCTTTTGGCATTTGTTGCATTTCGGTGCAGGATCACACGGGCAGGCAGACCCTGTTACAACAGGCAGTTGTTCACATGGTGCCTGTGGTGCAGGCTGCATACACGGACATGCTGCCATTGCTGAATTCAAGGAACACGTTGCTATTCCAACGGCAATCGCAGCTGCCACAGTAAGTTTTTTAATTGTCATTTTTACCTCCTTGTGTTATCGGGTTTTTACTGAAAACCCGGAAAAAGTTTCTTTTAAAAAACAAACTTATATCTGATTATGTACTTTATTTATTTGCGGAAACATTACCGTAAAAGGTTATTCACCTGTGCTATTTGCTGTTGGTTTATTATTCAATCTAATATTCCCGCATGATGATTTTTCATAGATAAACATTATAATTAAGTTATGAAAAAGTCTGTTTTGATATTATTAATATTTTTGTCGTTTCCAATAAGTTGTCAGGGTGCGTTTTTTTCCCAGGAAAACCCCTTTGAAGGACAGGGGTATGTCGGTACTTTGCCTGATTTAACAAAAAACTTCCGTCCGACGGAACCTGTTACCACAAAGCCGGTTTTCGAAGAAACAAAACAATTTAATTCTGAAAACCAGATAAAACCTGCTCCGAGGGATAATCCTGCTTTTGTTAATATTATTCTCAAACAGGATAAAAGTTCGCCATACATAAATGACTTAACCGAATTTATTGAAATGCTGGAAAAGATTTACGAGTCTATTGAAAACAAAGAAACCGTACAGCTTTTTGCATCAAGGGTTTACTATTTTAATCAGAATGCGGATTATTTCAGACAGAAATATGAAGGTAAGCCGCAGAGCAGTTATATTTCTTACGAAAAATTACTGGAGTTAAGCCTGCAGGCTCGTTCTGTTGCACAACTGCGGATTGAAGCCGAAAAATACAGTCCTTACCTTGCATATACTGGAGAGGGCAAAATTTATAATTCCACAAATATTGAAGAACAGATGGAAATTTTGAAAGACGAAGTTGAAAAGACAATAACAATCCTGAAACTTGTTGAAGAATAAAGATGATACTTAAGTGAAGCTTGAGGGGTGAGGGGTCTTACACGAGTAAATAAGGTCGCTAAATGCTTAGTAATGTAGGTTTTGGTAATCTTGATTACCGAAACATTTTTGTTGTGGTAAATTTTAATTTACCACAACCTACTTTTAATGGCGGAGCGTGTGCGTAAGCACGATAGCAGAGCAGAAAGGTGAAAATTTTCTAAGATTCTGCAGCCAGTTCAGGATGACATGATGCGGCGGCTGTGCGATTGTACAGTATCAAAATCCTCCGGCACTCCGTGCCGTCTTTCTTACATGAAAGGTTTTAAATTATACGTTAACATCAATTTTGTTATTTTCGCTATTTATTTCCAGATTTTTAACATCTTGCATATATTCTTTCATAAAACGTTTATTTAACCGGTATGCAGAAATAGAACTGCCTAAGATGCCTGAAAAAATTCCTGTTATTCCGCATGCTGCAAAAATTTCAACACCGTCGGAACTTTTACGTGCTAAAAGAAGGCCGGTTGCGATACCGATTAGAGAAGGGATTAAGAACCAGTTATTCATTGAACGTCTTAATTTTTTCCCGCGTTCTTCTCTGTTATTTATCAATGTTTCAATTTTTTCAGGAGAAGAAATTGAAACTCTCTGAATACCCTTATCATCAAAATATGAAATTGTCTGTGTTCCGTCAGGCCGCTTCAATCCTACAGTCGGTCTGCAATCATAAATAACGTTTATCATTTTATACTCCTTTTCAGGTTATAAAACCTGTGAAAAATTTTTTTGCTGCTTAATCAATAATTTTTCCGTCAAATAGGTCGACGACCATATTTACCATATCAGAATGCCCTGTTTTTTGAAGTTTACGTTCTTCTGAGACAGTCGGTTTTTCTTCCTCTTTGATAACCTCCAATTCTTCTTCGGAAATTTCTTCCTGCGGAGCAGGCGTCGGAATATGAGGTTTCTGTGCAGGTGTTAATTGCCTGGGTGATGGTTTTACCTGAACATCATCAGGCTGCGGAAGTCTTATTATTACGTTGGAATTGTTCTGAGAAAAAAGAGTATCAACAGCGTGTACAAGAGCTTCTTTTTTGCTGCCGTTCTGGATTTGTCCTAAGAAAATTTCGTTTTTCATTGTAAGAACTGTTTCTTCAGGTGATATTTTAACCGGATTAGCCCACTGCTTTAGTAATGCTCTTGTCGGCGGACTTGTAATATTTTCAAGCAAATTTCCCCACAGAACGCTTATATCATCTGATGAAACAGACTTAGCTTTCGGCATCGGTGCAAAATCCGCAGAAGGACTTTCTTCTAAAATGTGAGATTTTTGCGGTATTTCTCCTTGTTCAGGTGTTTTGGCAGCCGATTGAACCGGTTCTGTTGGGTGTTGGTTTTCCGGTTCAGCTTTCTTTGCAGCGGGAGCCGTAACTGCCGGAGGGGAAGGAGCTTTGTAAACAGCAGGTGCCGGCTGTGCAGGCATGCCGCCTTCCAGTCTTGCAAGCCTGTTTTGAAGTTCCATTAATGTAGTATTTTCAGTAAGGTTTGCCAGATCTATTATGGAAACTTCCAGCCATAATCTCGGGTTATTCGTTGCTTTAACATCTTTTATATAGTCTGCGGTTTTATCAATCAAAAACAAAATTTGATGTGTTTCAATATTTTTTGCAAGAGTCTGCAGTTCCTTAATCTGTCCTTCGTTAAGCTGTGTTAATTCAAAAACTATTTCAGGCTTGCAATTTTTTACAATCAAAAGGTTTTTGAGATAATCCATAAGGTTTGTGAGAATTTGAACAGGCTCGTTGCCTGAGTTGTAGATTTTTTCCAAACCTTCTATTGCTTCCTGCGGTTTTGAAGATATTATGTTTGAAGCGAGCGAATGAAGTGTGTCAAATGACAAACGCCCGAGGAGGTTATTAATATCTTCGGTTGAGATGGCACTTTCGCCGCTTAACAGGCTCAACTGGTCAAGAAGAGCTATACTGTCACGCATTCCTCCGGCAGAATTTTTAGCGATTGTGTATAAGGCATCATCAGTTATATTTATATTTTCTTTATCGGAAATATATCTCAGGTGTTTTACGATATCTTCCGTTGTAATCCTTTTAAAATCAAATCTCTGACAGCGGCTTTTTATTGTATCAAGAACTTTTTGAACATCTGTCGTTGCAAGGATAAAAATAACGTTTTTCGGAGGTTCTTCAAGAGTTTTCAATAACGCATTGAAAGCTGTTGTTGATAACATATGAACTTCGTCGATAATATAAATTTTATAACGGCTGTTGACAGGTGCATACATAACTTTTTCAAGTATATTTTGGGCATCCTCAACTTTTCTGTTGCTTGCTGCATCGATTTCAATTACATCCAGCGGAACCGAATTTGTAATATCAATACAATTTTCACACTTCCCGCACGGATTAATCGTAGGACCTTCCTTACAGTTAAGGGATTTTGCAAAAATACGTGCAGTAGATGTTTTACCGGTGCCGCGAGGACCTGTAAAAAGATATGCATGAGAAATTCTATCCATAGCAATAGCATTAGCAAGAGCTTTTTTAATATGTTCCTGCCCCACTATTTCTTCAAGTCTTTGAGGCCGATACTTTCTGTATAATGGAATATATTTCTCGTTCATGATAATAATAGTATAACAAAAGCAGAGAAAAAGGATAAATTATGAACTTAATTAAACCGCCGTATTTAAATGAAGGAGACACCGTTGCAATTATAGCACCTGCAGGAGCTGTCGAGTATGACGAAATAATAAAAGCACAGGCTTATCTGGAACGAAGAAATTTAAGAGTAACTTTAGGCAGAAACATCTTCAAATCCTGCCGTTATATGGCAGGCACTGACGAAGAAAGAGTTTCCGATTTGCATGAAGCTTTTGAAAATCCGGAGGTTAACGCAATAATCTGTGCAAGAGGAGGTTACGGCTCAATCAGACTTATAAAAATGATTGATTTTGACCTTATCAGGAGAAATCCTAAAATATTTTGCGGGTATTCAGACATCACGGCACTTTCTTTAATGTTCGCAAAACACTCTGATTTAATAACATTTTCAGGCCCTATGGCACAGTCTGATTTTAACGATGTTACGGAATTTACGGCAAACTCATTTTTTAATGTTCTCTCAGGCGGATTTGAGGAATATATGTCAACTGAAACTTACCGTTCCGGCAACACTGAAGGTATAATCTGGGGCGGAAACCTTTCCACCATAGTTTCACTTTGCGGAATTGATTTTATTCCGGAGGAAGATTTTATTTTCTTTACGGAAGACTTAAACGAAGCACCTTACAGAATTGATAAAATGCTGACCCAGCTGGTGAATATTAAAGAATTCCGTAAACACTGCAAAGGTATTGTTTTTGGCGAATTTTTGGACTGCGGAGATGAAAACTGGGTTACGGATATATTGCTTGAAACGGCAAATATTCTTGAGGTTCCGGCATATGGAGGCTTTAAATTTACTCACGCTGCTGATAAACAAACAGTTCCAATAGGTGCTTACGGTATCTTGCAAGATGGCATTTTATCCTATAAAATGAGTTAGGAGGTATAAAGTGCCGCACTTTTTTATAAAATCCGAAAACGTCAAAAACGGACTTGCAGTAATAAACGATGAAGAAAATTACAGACACATCGCAAAATCTCTACGCTCACGCATTGGAGAAAGACTGCTTTTAATTGACGAAAATCAAATTCAATATGAAACTGTTATTGAACAAATTACAAACAGGGAGATAACAGCAAAAATTGAAAATTCTTATAAGTCTTCTAGAAATCTGGATTTCGGATTATATCTTGCACAGAGTCCTCTCAGGAGCGACGCACAGTCTTTCATTATTGAAAAAGCCACGGAACTGGGGGCAGAAGCCGTATATCCTGTTCTTACTGATAATTGTGCTCTCAATAAAAGCATTATCGAAAAAAAGATAACGAAATGGCAAAAAATAATGTACGAAGCTTCAAAACAATGCGAAAGAGCAATCGTTCCCGTATGCAAAAATATGGTTGAAGGTTTTGAACCCTTGATAAACGGAGAAATACAAAATTTTGACAAAATTATTGCCTTCTGTGAACGCAGAACAAATCTGACACTGCACGATTTTTGCAGGGAAAATCCGATTGAAAAAGGGGAAAAAGTTCTTGTAATAATCGGCCCGGAAGGCGGATTTTCCGACAGAGAATTTGAAATTTTTGAAAATAATAAAATACCGATGCTCACACTAGGGAAC
>JADIND010000063.1 GCA_017694215.1 Candidatus Scatousia excrementipullorum
CGTATAAGAAATATAAATAGAAAAAGGAGAAATAAAATGCAGGTTATATTGAAAAAAGATGTCCAAAACCTCGGCGAAGCAGGTGATTTGGTAAATGTAAAAGACGGTTACGCAAGAAACTTTTTAATTCCGCAAAATGCAGCAGAAATCGCAACAGAAGGTGCATTAAAAAACCGTGAACAAAACCTTGCAAGAATCAAAGCTAAACAGGAAAAATTACACAAAGAAGCTCTTGAACTTGCTGAAAAAATCGAAAAATTCGCTGAATTAAAATTGAGTGCAAAAGCTGGTGAATCCGGCAAATTGTTCGGTACTATCACTACAAAAAAATTAACAGAAGAATTAAAAGCTCAATCAGGTATTGAAGTTGACAGAAAGAACGTTTCTTTGAACGCTCCTATTAACAAAATAGGCGAATACTCAATGCTTATTAAATTAACTTCTAAAGTTAAAACCGAATTAAAAGTAACTGTTACAGCATCAGAAGTTGTTAAAGAAGCAATCGAAGAAGAAACAGAAACAACTGAAGCATAGGTATTTAAGGCGAATGGGAGAGTTGTCCGGGTTAAAACTTAATTGTCTTGCAATAGGCTCTCTGCCTCACTCAAACCTTAATGAAGCCATGGCTGTTGTGGAAAAGTATTTTAACACGATACCTTTCTGGCCGCAGCTTACAAAAATAAGTAAAAATGAAGACATGATTATCCAGTTTCTGGAAAAAATGCCTTCATTTTTTTTAGGAAAAGATTACCTTGATACTGAATATGATGAATTTTTTGAAGATTTGGAACAATTCTTTCTGGATTATGAGGAGATTATTTCAGACATTAATTCCGGAACTCTGAACAAATATGAAATCTCAAAAGATTTTTCTTCATCTTTTCCGAAATTTATTGAACTGATAAAAAAATACCGCCAGCCATTTGCGAAAGGACAGATTGTCGGTCCGTTTACACTTGCGACAACGCTGGTTGACAAAGACGGCAAATGTGCAATTTATGACGAAACTTTAAAAGAAATCATCATTAAAACACTTACTATAAAAGCATTGTGGCAGGTTAAACACATTAAAGACGCAAATCCTGCAGCAACTCCGATAATTTTTATTGATGAACCTTCAATCTCACAACTAGGGACATCCGCATTCGTAACGATTTCACAAAATGAAGTTATTGAAATGTTCAAAGAAATTACGGACATTTTGCACGCAAACGGGGCATTAAGTGCAATACACTGCTGCGGAAAATGCGATTGGTCGGTTCCTATTTCAAGCGGAGTTGATATAATTAATCTTGATGCATATTCTTTTGCTCAGAATTTGAGTTTATTCAATAAAACTGTCAACAACTTTCTTAAAAATGGCGGGAAAATTGCATGGGGAATTGTTCCGACTCTGGATAAAGATGCCCTGGAACAGGCTGATTTACCTCTGCTTGAACAAAAATTTGAACAGGCCGTAAGCTATTTGACTAAAAAAGGAATAGATGAGAAACTTATTATAGAAAATTCCATTATTTCACCGTCCTGCGGTGCCGGTTCTTTGAGCGAACTGTTAGCGGAAAAAGCTATGAATTTGACCAAAAATTTATCTGATATTTTAAAGGAGAAATATTAATTTGACATTCAAACTGGCAATAACCGGAAAAAGCGGAAGCGGAAAAACCACAATTACAAAAGCATTTTTAAGAATATTTCAGGAATATTTCCCGGAAAAATCAATTCTGTTGTTTGATAATGACCTTTCTGGAGAACTCGGACACAGTTTCGGACTTGATGTAAGAAACACAATTTATGGAATCAGAAGCGGCAAACACGAATACAAAACCGGAATTCCGGAAGGGATGTCCAAGCAGGAATTTGTCGAATGGGCAATGGAAGACATTGTTGTCGAAATTGCAGATAACGTTGACTTGATTGTATCATGGTTTGTAGGCTCAAAAGACTGCCGCTGTCCTATTACCGGACAGATAAGCGATGCTGTCTTAAAACTTATCTCAAGATATGATATCGTAATTTTCGACTGTGAATTTGACTTGAAATACTTAAACCAGCTGATTGATACAGAAATTGATACAACGCTTATTGTGGCGAATCCTTCTGAAGAATCCGCACATCTTGCAAAACGAATTGAAGAATTCAGTGCAAAATACGCGGCAGGCGACCAGCTCGGAGTTGTAATAAACAAGGTTGAAAATAATAATATTAATGCGGTTTACGAACTTTTGAAAAAATACGATTTAGAGGTTCTCGGGGTAATTCCGTTTGATGAAGAACTGACCCGCCAGCCCATAGAAAAGGAATCAAAAATTGTACAAGATGCTATTAAACAATTCTATTTCAGGCTGAACCTTCCTCAGACAAAATCATAAAGGAGCTTTATGGCAGTAATTCTTGACGGGAAAAAATTAAGAGACGAAATTCTTGAAGAGTTGAAAGTTAAAATTGATACGTTTGAGAAAAAACCATCTTTATGTGTTATTCTGGTCGGGAATAATGATGCAAGTGCTATTTATGTAAATAACAAGAAAAAAACTGCCGAAAAACTCGGTATTAATTCGCTTGTTCTGACT
>JADIND010000064.1 GCA_017694215.1 Candidatus Scatousia excrementipullorum
GAAGGAAATTAAATACAGCGGCAAGGTAAAATCTAAATTTTTCAGTACCGTTAAAAAATTGTGCAAATTCCTTAACTTTACGAAAAGGCAGAACTTTGTAATTCAAAAGAAATAAAGCTTCATAGTCATTCAAACAAAATCTGTTTTTAAAAATTTTCAACCGTTCTTCATTAAAAATCTTCTCATTTGATGATGCACCGCCGGTTCTGAAAACAGAAACAACAGCATTAACTTTAACGGACTTTCCGTTATTCATTATTAAGCGTAAACATAAATCATAATCAGCAGAAATTTTATAAGAACTATCAAAAGAATATTTTTCAAGTATATCTTTTCTCATAAATACAGATTGATGGCAAAAAGACATCCTGAAAAATATTTCGTGCAGATTTCCGTGTGAAATACGTGATTTTTGAGGTTTGGTTTCATTCAGTAAATAAACATCACCGTAAGAGAAATCCGCATTATTTAATTCAAGAGCATTAACGGCACATTGAACTGCATCTTTTGAATAAAAATAATCATCAGAACCCATAAAGATAATATATTTCCCGCCGGCAAGCCTTACACCTTTATTAAAAGCATCAAATATTCCCCCGTCCGGCTCAGATATATACTTTACCCGCTCATTTCCGGCATATTTTTTCAACAACTCCCGTGTGCCGTCATCAGAATTTCCGTCAACGATAACATGCTCAATATTTTTATAAGTCTGTACTGATATAGACTGACAGAGCTTTTCAAAATCATCTTCTCTGCCTGATTCTATTATATTGAATGTACTTGTAACAACAGATACAAGAGGTTCCATAAAAAACATAATAGCAAAAAATTTTTTTTAGGTGTATTATAACAAATACACTTACAAAAATTCAGGAAAACAAATGCTTACAGTTAACGAGAAAAGATACAACCCTAATTTTCAGGCCTATATAAAAGTAAAAGACAATCATGCAGGATTTCATCATTTAAAGCATTTTCTTGATGAAAAATTTGAATTTGACTACTGTTTGCTCAATCAGAAAAAAACAAAAAACGGAATGAGTGCATCTTTGTTAACAAAAAAAGATTACGATAAATTTCTCGATTTATTAAAACTCAATATACCTATAATAGAATTAAAAGAAAATTTAGCAAAATACTTAAAGAAAAAACCTAAAAAAATGAATGCGGCAGAAACAATAACCTACTTCAACAAAAAATAAATAACGTTTATTTTTTAATGATAACTATATCACCGCGGTAAACATCTTTAACAAGATGCTTAATAACTTCGTTATCCATTCTCATACAACCGAGAGAAGCGTATTTTCCGAGGCTTGCTGGATTGTTGTTGCCATGAATAAATTCTCCCGTACTAGACCTTTCACCGGTATCAGGATCAAGTTTTTGCAGAATAATAGCACGCGGTCCGTAATTCCATGGTTGATTATGTCTTTTGGTTGAAGCCGGAGCATTTCGGTAAGGATAAGATTCTATATGAGAAACAATTCTTACACCGGTATCTGTCGGAGTATTTTTCTTTCCGCTGGCTATCAGAAATGCAGCCTGAGGCTCTCCAAAATCGCTATATTTATAAAGAACATTTTGCGATATATCCACAACAAGCTTTGCAAATCGTTTTTCACCTTCAACATAAATTACCGGATCAGGGGCCATCAGCAGAACGTTTTCATCAGTAGTACCTTCAGGCGGAACAACAGCAGTTTTTTCAAAGACATCACTATCAGCGGCTCTATTCTGTGCTGAAACACCTGTTGGAATTGCTACAAATACAGCTGCAGCAGCAAGTGCTCCGAGTGTATTTTTCATTGAAGTATTTCTTATTCCTAAATATGGGGTAATTTTCATATTATATATAAAACCTCCGGCAAATATTTTTTGCTACTTTATTACTTATTGTTATGAAAGTTTGTCCACCTGAAACTCGGATAAGTATGCATTATTCTCTCCCAATCAACATTTGCAGGATATTTTGAATTTTCTCTTGAACATTGCCAATCTTTGATATAATCAGCACAGGCATGGTCAATAAAATGCAATCGTTCCGCACAAACAAAAACTACCTTATCGTCAGGAAGTTTTTCAAATATATCAATCAACTGTGGCAGCTGAAGAAATATAATATTTCCGGAAAGGCTCACTATAACTTTATCTTCACTTTGCTCATTATCAACTTTAATATTTACTTTAAGCATTTTAAAAACACTTTTAGCAAGTGCGGCACCAAAGCCCACAAGAATTCCCTCAAACAGGTTTGTAAAGAGGATTGCAACAAGAGTAATCATATAAATGGCAAATTCACCCTTGCTTAAACGAAAAAGCTCTTTTGCAGCATTTATATCAACAAGCTTAAAACCGGTATAAACAAGAATAGCGGCAAGAGCTGCCTGCGGAATACAGTTTAAGATTTGAGGAAATAAAGAAACAAAAAGCAAAATCCACACACCATGAAGGACAGTAGATAATCTCGTTTGAGCCTCAGCGTTAATATTTGCCGCACTTCTGACAATAACCCCTGTAAGCGGCAGCCCTCCAACCAGTCCGGAAATAGAATTTCCAAGTCCTTGAGCAATAATTTCTTTATTATAATCGGTTTTTGAGCGTTCACACATCTTATCAATGGCATTTGAGGTGAGGAGAGTTTCGGCACTTGCAATAAAAGTTATAATTAAAGCACTGAAAAGGATTTTTAAATCAAGAACATGCTTAAATGTTCCGATAGAAATAAAATTCACATCTGACCAGAAATTTTTTCCAAGACTTATATAATGAATGTCGAAATGCCATATTGCAGCAAGCACAGAAGCTGCCAGAACCGCGACAAGTGCTGCAGGAATAAGCTTAAACTTTTTATTAGGAATATTATTCCACAAAATAATAATACCAATAGTTAAAATACCGATAAATGCTGCATGGTGGTGCTGCGAACCGTCAAACGGCAGCACTGAATCATATATAACCCTCCATAAATCAGCAATATTTGCAAAAAATGTATTTTGCGGCTGGCTGTCAAGCATGATATGAAATTGCGAAAGAAAAATAGAAATCCCGATTCCCGCGAGCATTCCTTGAATAATAGCAGGGGAAATCGCCCTGAACCATTTTCCAAGAGAAAATAGCCCGAAAGTTATCTGCATCAAGCCTACAATAAAAATAATTAAAAATAGTTTATCAATTCCCTGAGTCTGTATAATATCAACGATAATTAGAATTAGACCGGCAGCAGGTCCAGAAACCTGTAAAGAGTTTCCTGAAAACATTCCGACAACAATACCGCCTATCACAGCAGCAATCAGACCGCTATAAACCGGAAGTCCGCAAGCGATAGAAATACCTATTGCAAGCGGCATAGCAATTAAAAAGACTATTATTGAGGCTAAAAAATCCTTCTTAAATGAGGTAATATCACAAAAATTCATCATATTTTCAATAATAACAGGCACAAAATTTTCTGACAAGTAGCCACGCAAAAAATAAAATGTTCCGTTTTTATATAAACAGGAGAACGAAAATGATTTTATATAACAGCATCCAAATAAATACTTATAATCCAAATTTCAGCGGCAATAAAGTATGTATCAATAAAATCCGGCAGGATTTAGAGGCAGGGAAAAAAATATCCGAAATTGCCCGAACACATAATATAAGCGAAAGAACAGTTAGTTATATCCGGGAAAAGTTTAATCTTCCCAATAAAAAAGAAATTATTAAACAAAAATTAAATGAAACCTTGCCTGCTATGGTAAATGAAACGGTATCACTGAAAACACTTTCCGAACAAACAGGCTTCAGTATATATGCAATAAAAAAATGGATAACGGAACACCTGGGCAGCCTGCCCAAAATTGTGAAAAGAGAAAAAGTATTGGAAGCCTTGCACACGACAAAAACGAACAAAGAAATAGCCGAAGAATTAAATATACCGTTAAACAGTGTAAAAAGCCTCCGCTATAAACATAAAGAAGGCAATATCCTGAGAAAAAAGCAGGAATGTCTGAAAAAAATTCTTGAATTAAAAGAAACAGGCTTGAGCGGAAGAAAAATTGCAAAAAAACTAAATATTCATAACAGTACAGTTTGCAGACTATTAAAACAATACAGAAATAATGAACTTGTTCCGAATTAAAGACATTAAGCCTTGAATTTTGTCATATCAAGCCCTTCCAACTCCAGCAATTTAATTTTAGTATTTATCCCGCTGGCATATCCGGTTAAATTTCCATTTGCACCAACTACTCTGTGGCAAGGAATAATAATTGATATCGGATTATGTCCGACAGCTCCGCCGACAGCCTGAGCGGACATTGAATCTTTACCGTAAAGTTCCGCTATTTCCTTTGCAATATCCCCATATGTTCTGACAGAACCATAAGGAATTTCACAGAGAATCTTCCAGACATCCTGCCTGAACTTATTGCCGGAAGGTGCCAGTTTTAACCGGCTTATCTCTGTTTTTTCCCCGCTAAAATAGTTATCCAGCCAAGATTTTGTCCGATTAAAAATATCCAAATCGGATTTTTCAACAGCATCTTCCAATAACGAGTGAGGAAAATATTTTTGACCGTCAAGCCATAAGCCGCAAAGAGCATATCCGTCAGATGCCATAAACAATTTACCCAAAGGTGAAATATATTCCGATTTATAAAGCATAATTACCTCAAATTATTGTACAAATGTAATTAAATCATCAAGATTTTTAAAGTGGTAAAAGACATTATGTGCAACATTGTGCAAAATCTTGTATTTCCCTTGAAAATATTCTTTTTGTCTTGAAGGAATAAAGATTTTATCATTATCAGAAAGTATCGCACAATCAAAATCCATCACAGCATTACTGTGAGCGGCATAATTTTCCAGTTTGTTAATTTCCTCAAAACAGCTTTCAAAAGTTCGCTGCGGAGAATGATTATTAAAATACTCAAACTCTTCATCGTCAAAAACAAGATATTCCCGCCTGAAATCCATATAATTATCTAAACTTAAATCTTTAAAAATCTGTCTTATATTTTGCGGAATACCATAATAAGGGTCAATAAAAAGCGGATTACCGTTAACCGCGATTTTAAGTTCCGTCTTAGGCAGCAGGTTCTGAATAAGCCCTGCCACAAATACACCTGCAGAAAAAGCAATAAGATAACATTTTTTATAATTGCTAAAATCAAAACTAAATTGCAAATCGGTATAATCCCAGCAAAGCAGAACATCTCTTGATGATGCAATATTCTTAAACTGCACATCATCGCATCCCCAACCGCTCAGGAATATAATAAGCTCGTCTGAATTATTTTGAATAAGCTTCTCTTTCATATTATTAATATAACACAACAAAATATTAAATTATTTATTTTGTGCTTCGTAATAACATTTGAATTTGTAAATAGCAACAAGTATCTCTTCCAAATCTTTAGCTGAAAAATCCTTTGGATTGTTTGCTAATTCTTTTTTACCATTTCTCCGGCCAAACCGTCCTGTGCTAAGCCCCACAAAAGAAATGCCTCAAACTCACCTTCCATACTCCATTCCGCATCTATTTTCCCGTCAGCATTGCCGCAATCAAATGAGTTAAAAATCTTTGCTAATGATGTTTTAAAGTAATCCGTCATTTCTTATCCTCAAGTTCGTATATTAAAATAAAGTAAAATAATTACTCAAAATTGACTTACTATTACAAAAATTTACAATTATGCAATTAGTACAGCAATCGTTGGTCAAGTGTCATGTAACAGTTGATTTTATGACAAGTGCCGCAGATAATAACTACTCCAAATCTAAATCTTTAATATTTTCAATATCTTTTGTGCTGCCCCAATCATTTTCATATAAACCCAATTTTACAAATTTGTGAAAAGAAGAATGTCGCCAGTCATTTACATTGTTAACCAGCCCCGTGTTTAACAGGATTGTAATGAATAATGAACATTCTGACAAATTGTTCTATGACGTAATTGATAAAACAGCTCAAAAAGCAAATGAGCTCGGTAAATGAGCCCGCATAAACCAGAATATTTGTTAATATTTGTTAATATTTGTTATTGAAAATAGCAAATAAAATATATTATGACATTTGTAACAAATGTCATAATATATTTTAAAGGAGGCATTATGATTATAAACTCATTGGGAAGTTTCAACTATATAAAGACCATCCAAAGTCACAAACTACCACAAAAAGCAAATTTTGAAATAGCAAATCAAAAAAAAGATCGATTTGAGAAACAAAATTCTAATGTAACATCATTTACCGGTGCTTTACCTGAAAACAAGATAAATAGAATTATGCGTAAAGAAACAGAAGATGCAATAAAAAAAATTACTGAGGGGATAGAGAATATATCACAAGAAATTTTACGGGTTAAGGCGAAAAAGAACGACATTTATCCTACCGATTTTAAGAAGTTAAATGGCATTCAATTATATTCGAATGGAGAACATATTAAAATTTATAAAAATGAAGGAAAGACTACATCATTTTATTCTAAAGATAATAAAACACTAAATAAAGTCACAGAGTATGATTCCAAATCAGAAATAAAAAAAGTAATGATCTACAATTCGGATGGAACAATTGATGTTAAATATTTTGATCCAAAAAGATTAGAACTGTTAGAAGAAACAAGATATAATGGAAAACAAACCCCGATTGGATCACGATATTATGTTCCTCACGCAAATTATTGTGTGAAACAGACGGTATATAATGTAGAACTGGGTCCGGAGAAAAAACATTTATCATGGATTTATAATCCCAAAACAGGAAAATGTATAAAATATATGGAATATAAACCAAATGGCATTATAAAACGATTGTGTGAGTATTTTAAAAACACAGAAAAACTCGTCAAAGAAACAATTTATGACGCGAATGGAAATATAAAAAACATAATAGAATACGATTCTAAAACAGGAGAGAAAATAAAAAATACTTTATTCAAAACATATAATGAAACTTAGGAATCGTAATATATTATAATATCAGCTTAAAGGATATTGTTATTAAATTTAAAGAATTAAATAATGATATTATTTCGATAAGAAAAACTGTTTTTGAAAAAGAACAGGGTTTTCAAAATGAATTTGATGAAATTGACCAAAACTGTTCGCATATTGTGCTTTATGATAGAGCAAAACCAATTGCTGTTTGCAGATTTTTTAAAGAAAATGAGATGTATCATATTGGACGAGTTGCAATATTAAAAGAATATCGTGGCAAACATTTAGGAAAGCATATTTTACGTATAGTAGAAGATGAAATAAAAAAATAAGGCGGACAGAATATTACTGTATCTGCTCAAGTAAGAGTAAAAGATTTTTATGCTAAGAATGGATATTCTGAAGATGGCGAGAGCTTCTTTGATGAATATTGTGAGCATATAAATATGATAAAGAAAGTATAAAATTATAATAGAAATCGTTTTCCGACCTTAAGAAAAAACTTCCGACTAGCGAAATTTCGGTAGGGTGAAGCACGTTGCAGAAAAAATGATTGAGTATCGTTTTTGAGAGGAAGTAACCCGTAAGGTGCAGGTCGGACGTTTGCCTCTCACAAAACTTGACATTTAGTCAACTTTTGTTCGGCAGAGTGCCTGCACCCCGCAAAATTCAAATGTCCTTGCCGAAAATAATCAAACCATTAGTACAAATTCAAATATGGCCTAAACTCCCACCACATAAGGGTTAGAGCCAATAGTCGTAGGGGTAGACTTCAATGGACACTTCTTGGACTTTTCAAGTAATTTGGTTTGATTATTTTCGGACACTTCCGGCAGGTCGAAATCTAAACACAAAGCCCATTTACGGATTAAAATCATTTTAACTGTAAAAGAACAACCAGTTCAGGAATATTTGACAGCCAGTTCGGGAATTTTGGGACAGATAATTTTAGAAATTTAAATTAATTCTACTAACTATACTCAATAACCTCTTTTATAGTTTTACCATCCGACTCATAATTTGTTTGTTTTAATACTTTTTCTGTTTCAGG
>JADIND010000065.1 GCA_017694215.1 Candidatus Scatousia excrementipullorum
AAGCCGGAAATTGAAAAACAAATTTTTAAAACTTCTGCACCTGTCAAATTTTTGCTTACAGTTGAAATTTCAACAATTTACAAAAAGGGTGATAAAACAAGAAAGGTTCATCATGTTGTATTTGTTCCGAATATTCAAACAGCCTCAAATTTCAGGGAAAAACTCGGAGCAATAGGCAACATTAATTCTGACGGACGGCCTATTCTGGGACTGGACTCGAGAAACCTTCTGGAAACAGTGCTTGAGTCCGGAGAAGATTCGTTTATAATTCCTGCACATATCTGGACTCCTTGGTTTTCGGTACTTGGTTCAAAATCCGGTTTTGATTCAATAGAAGAGTGTTATGACGATTTATCGGAGCATATTTTTGCAGTGGAAACAGGGCTTTCGTCTGACCCTGAAATGAACTGGCGAGTTTCAAAACTTGACAAATTCAGACTTGTGTCTAATTCTGATGCTCATTCTCCGGCAAAACTTGCAAGAGAAGCGACTGTATTTGACACAACTCCAGATTATTACAGTATTATGAACGCTTTGAAAACAGGAAACGGATACGTCGGAACCGTTGAATTTTTTCCGGAAGAAGGCAAATACCATGAAGACGGACACAGAAAGTGTAATGTGTGCCTTACACCTGAAGAAACCAAAAAACTCAACGGCATCTGCCCTGTCTGCGGAAAACCTATGACCATAGGGGTTTTGAACAGAGTTTGTGAACTTGCTGACAGAGATTCTCATAATACTTTCAAACCGGCAACAGCAGGTGAAGTTTACAGTCTTGTTCCTCTGCCTGAAATAATTTCCGAGATTCTGCAGGTCGGTCCTTCAAGCAAATCCGTCACGGCAGAATATGAAAGACTTATTCATAAATTCGGTTCGGAATTTTCGATTCTAAGGGAAGTTCCTCTAGATGACCTTACTAAAGATTCTCCGCTGCTGGGAGAGGGGATTTCGCGATTGAGGGCCGGAAAAGTTATAAAACATGCAGGCTATGACGGTGAATACGGGATTATTAGACTTTTTGAAGACGATGAACTGGTAAAAAAAAAATTTATAAATCTGAAACTTGATATTGACATTCCACAAACTGCACCAAAACCGGATTACGGAAAGACGGTGAGCTATAATCTGCCAGATAAAACAACTCTGTCTGAAAATTCTGCTATTAAACCGTTACAGCAGACAATTAAGACGGATTTGGACGAATACCAGAAAGCGGCTGTTGAAAATACAAATCCTCAAATACTTATCGTTGCCGGCCCGGGTTCGGGCAAGACTACTGTTTTGACACGCCGTATAGCATCTCTTATCAAAGATAAAGAAATTCCTGCAAAGAATTGTCTTGCCATAACTTTTACACGCAGAGCCGCTTGTGAGATGAGAGAAAGGCTTAAGATATTACTTTCTGAGCAATCACAGGATATAAACATTCATACATTCCATTCGCTGTGTCTTTCAATTTTGAAAGAAAATTATAAGCAGGCCGGATTGAGTAAAGATTTTATTGTTGTAAGCGAGCAGGAAAAATCTCTGTGCAAAGATGAAGAAATTACAGAAGATATGCTTGAATTTGATGACTTGATAAAGCTTACCGTCAAGCTGTTTGAAGATTATCCTCAAATCGCGGCCGCATATCGTGAACGTTTTAAATATTTATCGGTTGATGAATATCAAGACATTGACGAAAATCAGTATAAATTAATACGGCTTCTTGCTCCGGCTGACGCCAATATATTTGTAATCGGTGACCCTAACCAGTCAATTTACGGTTTTAGAGGCGGCAGTGCAAGGTTTTTTAATAATTTTAAAGAAGATTATCCGGATGCTCAAATCATTAATCTCAAAAATAATTACCGTTCGGCAGAAAGCATAGTTAAGGCCTCTAATCAGGTTATTGATACATATAATATTGTTTCATGTTCAAAAAGACCTTATGAAAAAATAACAATACATACAGCTCCGACGGATAAGGCCGAGGCGGAGTTTGTAGTAAGTACAATAGAGAATCTTATCGGCGGCCACAGTTTCTTTTCAATAGATTCACAGCGTTCGGGCGGAGAAAAAGATGAATTTTCATTTTCAGATTTTGCAATTCTATACAGGACATCAGCTCAACTAAAACCTGTAACGGAAGCCCTTCAGCGTTCGGGTATGCCCTTTGTGAAACTGTCTGACGATTTGCTCTGTGAGAGAAAATCCGTCTTGAATTTACTGAAAAAACTGACGGATGATAAACCTGTTCAGACCCAGTTAGAGGAGTTTGAAAATGAGTTTAAATCTGAAATTGAGGACTACATTTTTAACTTTTTAAAAGATATTGCATCAGCTTGCGAAACGAGAAGAGATTTTTTACACGAAGTTTCTCTTATAAAAGAATCCGATACTCTGGATAAGCGTGCTGACAGGATATCTCTTATGACGATACACGCTTCAAAAGGGCTTGAATTTAACTGTGTTTTCGTAATGGGACTTGAAAACGGTATAATCCCTCTTTATCGTGCACAAACCGAAGAAGAAATCGAAGAGGAGAGAAGACTTCTCTATGTTGCTATGACAAGAGCGAAAGAACGTCTTTTTCTTACAAGAGCAGAGAAACGAACTGTTTTCGGCACTGTGAAACATCCTGAAATTTCGCCGTTCCTCGTAAAAATAGAAGACGATTTGCTTAATTATTCAAAATTTGAAAAAGAGAGGAAAGAAAAAGAAAATTCTAACCAGCTTACGCTTTTCTAAGATTAAAAAGACCG
>JADIND010000066.1 GCA_017694215.1 Candidatus Scatousia excrementipullorum
CTGTTGGACCAGTTGGGCCGGTTGGATCGGTTGGCTCTGTTGGACCAGTTGGGCCAGTCGGATCGGTTGGCTCTGTTGGACCGGTCGGGCCAGTTGGGTCTGTTGGAGCTTCCGTAGGTTGAGGTGTTGGAACAACTAAGTTATCATCGTCATCCTCGCCGCCTTTTTCGTCGTCCGGAATAATTTCTCCATCAACATCATAATTTGGATCATCCCCCTGACCGCTGCCTCCGTAATAATAATTACGATCGTTTTCATCCTGTCCTATATCTGTTACATCGTCAGGTCTAACTGCTTCAACCCTAATTGAAACATCTTTGTCATCACCTTTTGGATTAGTCAATTTATTGGTTGTATCATCCGGCGTGATTGAAGATTTGCCGTCTTCACCGCGATGTTTACCCATATTGAAATAATAACCGTCAATATAAGCATTATCCGCTACAATTTCGACATCTTGCTCTTCACCTCTGCCCTGGCCTTTTCCTTCAACTCTGCCGTTTTTAACAATTACAGTTGAATCTGCTGCGTGTTCGTAATCAGGAGCTTCGGAGTTATCCCAGTAACTGCCCAAATCCAAAGCTGTTAGTTTAACTTTGTCAGGAGCAATATTTTTGTTCGGACCAAAATAATCCTGCGGATAATTCGGAACAGTACCTAAATTTTCAATATACAGGTTTTTACCGCGGGTAGTTAAGTTAATATTTTTATCGGCCGTAACTTCACCAATATATGTATTACCCGAAAATTCCGCATTAATACTGCCTTCTCTTGAAATCATTGAACAAATATTGGTATCAAGTTTTTTACCGTTCTCGGAATCAACACCCTTTACATTTATATTGCCGATTGCAAGCATATCAATGCCCGGTTTGTTTTTAGCAACATCAGCCATTTCATGAGGAAGAGGAGCTTTATCGCCAAAGAATCCTGTTTCATCAGCATTATTCTGTCTGAAAGTCAGTCTGTTATTTTCTTTACCGATATCACCGCTTGCGATTAAAGAAATACTGTTACCGGCAACATTCGGAACAGGAGCGAGTTCTGTATTTGCATTCAAAATATCATAAGCAGTTTCACCCTTATTTGTTGAATCAGCAAGAAGAATAACCCGTCCGTCTGCATCAACTTTATTTAATTTCATATCAGAATCAAGTGCTGTTATATTAATAACAAGATCCTCTGATTTTTTATCTTTTTCGGTGACAGCAGTATAATTTCCGTCAATATCGGCATTAATTGATTTTGTCAAATCTCTGTCATTCGGCCCGATACCGACACAGGCATCACCTTCACAGTTTCCGACCTCTTTACCGATTGTACCGTCAACAACATTAATATTTAAATTACCGCCGTCTTTGGTTGTAAGAAGAGTTTTTGCAACACCTGCATTTAGAAGATTTCCGTTATTAATATCAATATTAATATCACCCTTTGATGTTATGTAATCATCCATATTTTTATTATTTGTATTGCCGATTACAACATCAGAATTTTTATTATTGATGTTTACTCCGTGAGAATAAGTATTGCCTTTAACAACAATTCCTTCTGAACCCGCATTGGTCATATTCAAAACGCCATTGTTATTATACAGGGTATTTTCATTATTAGCATTAATTAAAATACCGTTAGATTTCTTATTTTCCAGAGCCATTGCTCCATTCTGGTTTTTTACAATTCCGTTTACTTCAATACCGTGGTTGCTTGTAATTGTAGTATTACCGTCAGCATTTGCAATAAGCCCGTCAAGTTTAACTCCTTTTGAACCTTCTGCGGTAATTGTAACATCACCGGAGCCGAAATTTTTCATAACAGAAGATGCATCAGCCAGAACCCCTCCGTTTGAACCGTATGCCGCAATCTTAATAGAACCGTTTTCACTTTTAAAAGAGTTACCTGTATTAAGATTATCAACATTAACCAGAGACTTAAATAAATCATCCGCACCCTGTATGGTTGTAACGGAATTTCCTTTTATACCTGCCATAATAGCACCGCCGGTACCTGCAGTAACATCAGCAGCTCTGAGATTTACATCGTTCCTTGCTAGAATTTTACCGTTAACTTCAATGGTTCCTGTACCTTTGTTATCCATTAAAGATGCATATTCCGGATGATTTTCATCAGCAAGAATAGGAGAATATTTAGCCATTGCATCCATATCACCCATACCGCTGAATCTTTCATATGACTGCTGAGAAGGGGTTAAAACCGATAATGACCCGACATTCAAAACTCCGCTTGAACCAATAACCATTCCATTCGGAGATACAAAGATTGCAGCACCGTCATAGAAGTTATTACCTCTCATTGTGTTAAGAAGACCGTTAATCTCAATTTTATTATCAACAAAGTTTACAAATTTCTCGATATCTCCGCCTGCATAATTAAACAGAAGATTTGCAATATCACCTTCACCGAGTTTGAAATTATTGTAATGCCTGAAACCTACATCACCGTTAGCGGCAGAAGGTGCCAGATCGAAAATTTTATTGCCGTTTACTTCATGTACGGCATCGCCGGAAACTGTTCCGGCAGCTGTAATAGAACTTCCTTCCGCAAACACCGGAGATGAAAACAACACCGGCTGTGCTACCAGCGAAAGAGCCATTACGGCTATTAACATTCTACTTTTATCATACTTCCTGTAAGACATACTAAGTCCCTTTCTGAATCTTTGTAAACTTTTTCCGGTTATAAATTATAAAAGTTTGAGCATGGTATTACTAACTATAACTCAAACAAAAACCGTAAATAAAAATTTTTGCTATTTTCTTAAAAAATTTTACAAAATCTTAATCAGAAAACATCAGGCAGTCGCAAAAACCCGGATATCCTCTTGAATAATACTAATTTGAAGAAGTTTTAAACAACTTATTATTTAAAGCAAAATAAGTAACATAAAATACTGCAACCAGCAAAATCATTTGTATTATCGGAGCAATAACGGATAAATCTTTCATTACATAATACAAAAGCCCCATCGGCACAAAAGAAATCGCCATAAACCCGAAAGTTTTCATCGGATAACGAAGCCCCAATCCCGGCAAAACAATTATTGCACTCAAAAAATAATAAAGGAAATTCGCACCGAGAGTTCCTATTCCTACACCGGCAAGCCCTACTTTCGGAATAAATACAATATTCAAAACAATACCTGCAATACCGGAAATAAGTTTCAGTATAAATTCTATATAAGTTTTATTTGCAAGGTGATATTGTAATGTTGTGTAATCAGTAAGCCCCATAAAGAATGTTCCAAACGCAAAATAAGGTATTAACCGGTAAGCCTCATGAAATTGAGAATGTGAAAGCATTGCAACAAAATCCTGCGAATAAAGTGACATAATGAACACAATCGGCAATGATATAAGAATATAATATCCTGTAAAACGTGAAATTATCGGTCTTACATCAATTTTTGCCTCATACATTCTTATAATACGCGGAATAGCCGCAACAGTAATAATGGAAAAAATTGTCATCAACAAAGGTAATGTAACACCATATGCAACACCAACATATCCTACTTCAGTAAACCCGCTGATATTATTCATAATAAATTTATTACTCTGGTTTATAACCCACGCACTCAACGACGTTGCAGCAATAGGCACTCCGTACCAGAATATAGGTAATAATACCTTCAACTGTAGTTTCGGCATTCTAAAATATGCAAGGATATTACTCTGGTACATCAAAAGAATATCAATTAACGTAATTGAAATCCCCATAGCAAGAAGTAGTGACAATGCACCAAGATGGAAAACTTTTATAATAAAAATTGATAATCCTATTGTCAAAATCTGATTCAATATTGTTGAAAACGTAAATGCAATCGACTTTAACTGTGCTCTCAAAAGCTGGAACAATAAAGCCCTAATCGCAACAGGAATTATCAAAAACAAAATACTGAAAAAGTACAGAGGTGTAATCTTAAAAAATGAATAAAACCAATCTCTGAACACAAATGACAGCAAGAACATCATACAGATATTCATACCAAGAATCGTCACCAGTATTGATAAGTATCTCGGCAAATCCTGTGCAAGCTGTGCCTGTCTGAAAAATCTTAACCCTGAAAGACCAACCCAATCAGAGAAAATAATACAAAGAAAAGATAAAAATGCAATAGACAAAGAATACAATCCGTACTGTTCCGGCGGCAAAAGACTTGTATAAACAGGAACGATAATTGCATTTCCTACCGTTCCGCAAATCTTTGACGGGGCATATCTGAACATATCCCTGAAAATTGCCTTTAATTGAATCTTTTCTTCTTCTTGATTTTCCAGAAATTCCATTGTTAACCTTTTGAATTATTGTACAATAAATTCATAAATAAGGCACCCATGTTAACAATCGTTACTTAATGATGCCGAATAAATCATATTCATCAGCATTATCAATCAAAACTTCTTCAATATCACCCGGAACTACAGCTCTTTCGGATTTTGCGTAAACAAGCCCGTCAATTTCCGGAGCATCATGCTGGGAACGCATTATCACAACACCGTCATCAGTTATTCCTTCCACAATACAAGGTAGAGTTTTTCCGATATATGTCTGATTAATTTCATAAGAAATTTGCTGTTGTAACGACATAAGTTCTTTATATCGTTTATGTTTCAATTTTTTCGGAACCTGATGTTCCATTGAATATGAAACTGTATTTTTTTCTCTTGAATATTCAAAAACACCCATTCTGTCAAAACGCATTTTCTTCACAAAATCATAAAGCCTGTTGAACTGTTCTTCGGTTTCTCCCGGGTAACCGACAATAAATGCTGTTCTGATAGCAATACCTGGAATTTTTTCTCTTAATTTTTGAATAAGTTCCGCATAATCAAAATCCGGACGACGCATGGCTTTTAATATTTCAGAATCGTAATGCTGCAGCGGTAAATCAAGGTATTTTACAACTTTATCCAGTTTTGCCATTGCATCAATAAGTTCATCCGTGACCTGCGACGGATACGCATACATAATTCTTATCCATCCGAGACCTTCTATATCATTCAATGCTTCAAGCAATTTTGCAAGCGAAGGCTTTCCGTAAATATCAATCCCGTAACTGGTTGTATCCTGTGCAATAAGAACAATTTCCGTTACACCTTTGGCAACCAGTTCTTTAGCTTCTTCAACAATATTTTCAATAGTTCTTGAATGATAAGCCCCGCGTAACTGCGGAATAATGCAATATCCGCAATGGTAGTTGCATCCGTCGGCAACCTTTATATAAGAACTTGCACCCATTGTTATCTGCTGGCGTTTAACATTTTCCGGATAAATATATTCCGGTTTTTCGGAAATTTTTGCGACATACTCATCACTCTGTTTATTTAGAACCTGCTCAACGACAGATACTATCTCTTTTAAATCAGAAGTACCAATCATAGCACACACTTCCGGTATAGCTTCTTTCAATTCACTCTTATGCTTCTGCGGAAGACATCCCGTTACAATAACCTTCTTTCCGTCATTAACCATCTGCAAAATTGATTGTACAGATTCCTGCTCAGCATCATGTATAAACGAACAGGTATTAACAATAACCACATCCGCATCATTATCGTCAAGTGTAATCTCATATCCTTTTTCTGCAAGAAGTCCGAGCATAAGTTCGGAATCAACCAGGTTTTTCGCACATCCGTGGTTTATTAAAGCTATTTTTTTATTCATACATATCTCCGTTTGGCGAATTAATAATTCATAAATTCCGCCTGCCTTTTTACTCTAGCATGAATAAAATCTTTTGTAATTAACTACCATGGGTAATCGTCTTTAATCTCCCAGCCGTCATGCATAATTAAACAAGAACAGGCCTGTGGATTGTTTTTGCAAGCATCCAGCAACGTATCACGAGAATCAGATGCTGCCACACTCCCACCTGTTACACTTTTATGATCATCACAGTAAATTTTACCCTTATTATAACGGAAAGAAAAAATATCTTGTCCATAGGCATTTGGTTTACGATACCCGTTAGTATCAAATATTATATGGAAAATACGGGACATACTTTCGGTACCGCCACCGGTAATTGCCGTAAATGCACTTCCATCCTGAAAAATGTACATAATACGTGTATTAACCATTGAACTTGAGGGAATGTTTGACTCACCCGGAAATGTGGAGTAGCTGTAGTTATGAAAACAAGCCTTATTATTATCTTTATTACAATTTACCAGTATCTTCATATACTGAATAACATATTCGTCAAACCACGCATACATTGCTTCCGTGTCATTGTAATCTGTCTTTGTATCCCAGTTAACAGCCGGTCCATGATCAAGCTGGGATAAATTATAGCATTTTGAAAAGAACTATAGAATTTCTTCAATGCAACAACTGTTGAAAGCCTTTCTCGTTTCTGAAGAATTGATGGCAGAGTCATTGCTGCAACTATACCAATTATTCCAAGTGTTATAAGAACTTCCGCCAGAGTAAACGCAGGTTTAAAAATGTCTGCAAAACTGGTTGAAAAGACTTCCACCGGAGTAAATCCTTTTATTTTCATCAAAACCTCCAACAATTTAAATAATACATTATATAATTACATAGTACATTATATAATGTATTTAGTCAATATATTTTTCCATTTATTCATTAAATAGTATCATTGAGCAATGACTTATGGCTATAAATTAGATCAAGAAAATATAAGAGAATTGATAAAATATCTCGCAGCAATGCAAGGTATTACTATGCTTAAACTTAAAGACAGAGTTAATGAGAAATATAAAAAAAACGATAGCATAAGAAACCTTGGTAATAAATTACGAAACAAAACATTCAGAGTATCCGAGCTATTAGAAATTGCAGACATTCTTGGTTATGACATCTATCTGCAAAAAAAATCTTAGCCGAATTTTTTCTTCATTCCGAGCTTCATAATTGAATTGATAATGGAAAGCGGAAGCCTAGATGCAAGCTGTGCAATTAATGCATCAGTACCTATTGTATAAGACACCTTTGGATTTTTAATCTCTGCAGCTTTTTTGATAACATTTACGACTTTTTCAACAGAAAGTCCGGCAGTCCCGTTTTTTTCTGCATTCATTGCAAGAAAATTCATTTCTTTAGAATATTTTTCATCAGTTTCAAGAGCCTTTTTGTTTAAACTAATGGATTTTTCCCACAAAGGTGTAGCTATAACACCGGGCTTAACAGAAATAACTTTAATTTTTCCACGCATTTCAACTTCCATTGCATTAAATAAAATATCCAATGCTCTTTTTGAAGCACAATAAGGAGCAATAAAAGGAAATATTCCAAAACTTGCCATGGAACTGATATTTATAATTCTTCCGCATTCCAGCAGACTCAATAGATTTTGAGTTAATTCTATATGTGAAAATGTATTAACCTCAAATTGTTTTCTCAAACGGCTTATTTCCATATGCTCAACAGGTCCTGCAATAACACATCCCGCAGCGTTGACCAGAACATCAATTCTATCGGTCTTTGATTTTATAAACTCTGCGGCTCCGGTTATTGTATAAGGTTTCTCCATATCAATAAAAAACGGAATCACATTTTCCATTTTAGATAATTCTTTTTCATATTTAGGGTTTCTGTAACCAGCAAATACTGTTGAGTTTTTGGAGAACTCATTAACAAGAGCCCTTCCTATTCCGGAAGTAGCTCCTGTAATAACAAATACTTTTTTCTTTGCAGTGTCTGACATAACTTATTCCATATAAGAACCGAACAACGGTAAGTACAATGCAAGAGCCAATGTCAATACAATAGAACCAATTACAATTAACATTAAAGGTTCAATCATCTTTGTCATTGTGTCAATGATATCATCAAGCTTTTTATCAATATATTTTGTAGCCTGTAATAACATTTCA
The DNA here is from genome assembly GCA_017694215.1 of Candidatus Scatousia excrementipullorum. Lineage (GTDB taxonomy): Bacteria > Cyanobacteriota > Vampirovibrionia > Gastranaerophilales > Gastranaerophilaceae > Scatousia > Scatousia excrementipullorum. Next base: position 7,863 of record JADIND010000066.1, read on the forward strand.
CCCAAACGACCTGACTGCTCACCTGTTGCAATCATAAACAAAATCATCTTTGGAATAGAACCTGTTGTTCTCAATGCAACCGAAAGGTGCTGCCCTTGTTGTACCAAACCTGTTGCTGATTCAATCTTTTCTTTCAACGTGTAATTCGTAAGCGTTAAGTTTGAAAGATACAAACATTCAACAATCGGAACACCCGCATCATAAGCAACCTGCATAACCGCAATAAAGTTAGCAAAGTTTGAAAACTGTATTAAATCAGTTAAAAGCGGAACTTCAAGCACATATTTATCAATTTTTCTTCTGCTCGGCTCCCATTTAAACAGATAAACAATCGAGAATACGGCACCGCCGAGAATCAACGGAACAAGATACCAGTAAGTTTTCAGGAACAGACCTGCATCCATCAAAGTAGCCGTAATCCATGGAAGTTCTTTTCCCATACCGTCAAACATATCTTTAAATACCGGGAATACGAACATTAACATAACAAGTACGATAACAACAGCCAGAACAATAACAAACATAGGATACATCAGTGTACCTATAACCTTGCCTCTGATATTAGCCTGTTTTGTAAGCAGTTCCAAAAGACGTTCCAGGGTTTTTTCCAATTCACCGGAATCTTCACCGGCCTTACACAGACCGATATAAACCTGACCAAACTGGTTTGGATATTTTGCGATAGTATCGGCAAAAGTTGCACCTGCCATAATCTGACGTCTTAATTCTTTTGCAACAAGTCTTATTTTCAACTTTGCAGCATCGTTTTCAATAAACATCAAGGATTCAATCATCGGAATACCGGATTGAGCAAGAATCTGCAGAGTGGAAGTAAATTCCATTTTATCTGCAAGTCCCATGGTCTTCATCTGACCGCCCTGAACCTGAGCGGCAGCATCTTTGTTTTTATCTTTTCCGACTGATTCTTCATAAACACTGGTCGGAATAAATCCGAGCTTCATGACCTGTGCTCTGGCACCCCGCAGGTCATCTGCTTCAACTTTACCTTTTACTATATCTTTATTATTTTTTAACGCCGTGTAACTATAAATTGCCATACATCACCTATTCGTTAACAACCCCCAGCACGCGGACAAATTCGTTGATTGTTGTCTGTCCGTTAATAATATGTGCCATACAGGACTGGTTAAGTGTCTTCATACCGTTTCTGATTGCGGCTTCTTCAATTTCAATATCATGAGCACCCGAGGCAACCAGTTTTTTAATTTCTTTATTTATTGTCATAATCTCGTAAACACCGAGACGTCCGACATAACCCGTAAAGTTGCACTTGTTGCAGCCTTTTGATCTGTAAATCGGAGTCTGCATTAATTTTTGAATTTCTTCTTCCGTAGCACAAATCTGACTTGCTTCTTCATGGGTCGGATAATATTCTTCTTTACAGTCATCGCATAATTTTCTGACAAGACGCTGAGCAATTACACCGGATAAAGTAGAGGCAACCAGATAATCCTTAGCACCCATTTCTATCATACGAGTAACGGTAGCAGCGGCAGAGTTTGTGTGGACTGTACTTAATACAAGGTGACCTGTAAGTGCAGCGGAAATAGCAATTTCCAGAGTTTCGTAGTCACGAATTTCACCGACGAGGATAATATCAGGGTCCTGTCTTAATATCGCACGCATACATGCCGCAAATGTAATACCCGCTTTTACGTTAACCTGTGACTGGTTAATACCCTCAAGCTTAATTTCTATCGGGTCTTCAATCGTTGTAATATTAACATCTTCATCATTCAAACTTTTTAATACAGAATAAAGCGTTGTAGTTTTACCGGAACCGGTAGGACCGGATGTCAGGATAATACCGTTCGGACAACTAACCATATTCTTAATCTTCGCAATATCGTCTTCCGCACCGCCGACGAGTTTAATATTTTTATCATCTGCATTTAAGCTGACGGCAGGGGCAAGTACACGGATACAGACCTTCTCTTTTCCTGCAACAGGCAGAGTATTAATACGGAAGTCATACGAACCGCTCTTATATTTAATAGAGAACGTACCATCTTGCGGTCTTCTGTGTTCTGCGATATTCATTCTTGACAAAACTTTGAAACGAGCAATAACTGACGTTTCAACTTTAGTCGGAATATCAAGAACTTTAGAGAGCATGCCGTCTTTTCTGTAACGAACTATGTAACCTGAAAGACGCGGCTCAATGTGAATATCTGATACATGTGAATCAATAGCTGTTGTAATAATCTGATTAACGAATTTAGCAATAGAACCGCTGGAATCTTCAAGTTCACTGTTAACCATATCAGAAAGCGACTCTTCAACCTGAAGGGTCTCAACTTCGCTTTCAATCTGTTTGATGATATTCTGAGTTTCTTTTTTACTTTCAGAAAAGAAAGTATTCATCGCATTTTCGAACTCAAAATGCGTCATCAATAACTGTTTAGGGTTCTGACCTGTTAAGAAGATAACCTGCTTTAAGATATCAGATTTTACCGGAGTGACAACACCTAAAAGCAATGTTTTACCGTCAGACGAAATAGGAACAATCTTATTATTCTTTATAAAGTCTTCCGGCAAAATATTGATATATTGTTTCTGGTTAACAAGCTGATCTGCAGTAACAACTTCATAACCGGTCTGCAAATGCAAAATTTCTTTTAACTGCTCAAGAGTAATAAACTTGAGCTTAAAGAGCATTGAACCTATCGGAATCTTTTGTCTTTTACTTTCAGCAAGAGCTTGAAGCAACTGTACATCGGTAATATACCCTTTTTGGATTAACAATTCCCCTAATTTACCTTGAGGAACAGCAGAAGATGCCGCATTAGCTTTTGTAGGATCAGCAGAATTTTTGTATAATTCAACAATTAACTGATCAATATCTGCGGCTTCAACGGCAATAAACTTAATCTGATAAGGAAAACTCTGTCTGAGTTTTTCATTTATGGCATCCTTATCGGAAGTCAAGCTTACCGCAACAAACAGATACTTATCCTTTACACTGATTGGAACAAATTTGTATTGTTCCAACAGTGATTTATCAACTTTATTTAGTATCTGTTTGTTGACACTATTTTTTAATCTGCTTAGTAATTCGTTCATTTAGTTTCGCTTTATATACTACAGGGAATTATGGTTATTGTTAATTACTACGTCATCAGACTCAGTAATAATTTTCGGAGTTACGAGAATAACAAGCTCTGACTTATTCTGAGTAGAGTTTGTACTTCTGAAGAATGTTCCGATAAACGGAAGATCCCCGAGAATAGGTGTTTTGTTAACCGTACGAGATTCATATTCTCTCATCATACCGGCAATAACAAGAGTGTCACCATCTTTAACTCTGACATTCTTTAATTCCATATTTCTTCTTGAAAGCAATGTAGCCTGAAGGTCTTCTACAGTTTCACCTTCTCTGTCTGTACCCTCCAAAGCTGCAGTAGCTTCTGCGTTAACAGCAGTAACCTGATCTGCAATAACAGTATAGTCCGGATTCAAATTCATATAAACATAACCGTCAGGGCTGATGAACGGAGTAACCGTGATTTTGATACCTTCATCTTCACCGATTTCATACTGTCTTTGAGTTGTAGCATAATCAGACATACTACCCTGAACAACCTGAGATGTTACTGTTTTTACGTAGTCGGAAGTCATATCGATAACGGATTCCTGACCGTTTGTAACAACGATTTTTGGATTTGAAATAGTTCTGGCTTTACCGTTAGACATTAAATAGTTCAATGTATAAACTAATGAAGCATCAGAAGATGTATATCTGTTAGGGTTATGTCCTGCAATATAGATAGGACTTAATGAAGTAGGGCTTGAATCCTGGTTAAGAGCCTGAATTCTGAAATGTTTAGTTGCGAAAGTCCACTGGTTACTTAAAGTTCTTGAACCGTCTTCCGTCAACTCAATAATTGAAATCTCAAGGAGTGCCTGAGGCTGTTTTTTATCATGATCATCAATAAATTCCTTAATTAAATCCACCTGCTGCTCAGAACCGCCGACAATACCTATTGTACCGAGCTGAGTGAAGTACGAAACAGTCATTTTACCCAGACCGAGCGGAGTGCTGCCATCTTCTTCACTGTCTTCTGATGGTTCAACAGTACAAGCAATGCTACCTACACCGATTGCGATATCGCTATCCGGCTCATCAGAATCATCAGAATCTGAATCTTCGTAATCACCAAGGCTCGGGATAAGCTGGTCACAAATCATAGTAGCCATAGCTTCAGGAGTTGTGTGGTTAACCTTGAAGGTTGCGGAAATAGGTTTTTTATCAAACTGGTCAATAAGTTTTTGAGCAAGTTTTACATCGTTTTCCGTACCAAAAACGATAAGTTCGTTTGATGACGGATTAACTGTTGCTGAATTTTTACCTGATAAGCCCGGTTTATTTTTATAATAAATGTTTTTATTCATAAAGTTCGCAATAGACTGAGCATCGATATATTTTACAGGTAATATATTAACAGATTGTCTTGCGATACCGGATTCATCGTCACCTTTGGTAATAATAAGCGTACCGTCCGACAGAGTATAGCTCAAATCGGAAGTTTCAAGCACCATATGGAATGCTGAATCTAACGGAACATTTACAAGGTCAAGTGTAACCTTACCGGAAACATCTCCCTTGAATATGATATTCAAACCGGCTTTATCTGCGAACAAACGCAAAACCTGTTTAACATCAGAGTCACGCATACTCATATTAATAGGAATATTTTTATTAGTAATTGCGACTTCACCTTTAAGGCTTACAGTGCTAGGTGCAGAACCTCTCAAAACAGGTCTGTCTGCCGTATAACCCTGATCACTTGTAAAAGCCAATAAATCCTCAAAATTACCTGCCCCAAAAGAAGTTGTAAGTGAATTTGACAATGCAAATACTAACAACATCATAGTAGTAGAAAGTTTTTTTACTGTATTTTTCATCTTTGCTCCTGCTTATCTTCTTATTTATTATTACCTGTTATTTCCACCAAATTTTTTCGATAAATTTGAAATTGTATTAAAGTTTATTTCATTGTAATTTCCTACAATCTCACCTACGCCTGCCTTATAAACATTGGCACCAAGCTGAACTGTTACTGTTTGCGGACTGATTGCAAGAATCTTATATCCGTTAATCACATCACCAGATCTTACCAGATAATCTTCGCCTTCTATATTTAATATTGCTGAAGGGTTATAATTATCAAACATTATACCTGAAATTTTTGTTGTGACAATTTTGCTGGCATGACTATCCGGCTGCGTTGTAGCAGGCGGTTCGATTAATTCAAAATCAAACAGTTCTTTGCCGGTAACTTCTTTTGCTTCACCTACAGGCTGGAACGGGTTTGCTCTGCCTGCATTTTCAAAAGATACCGTAACCATTTTGTCATCATTAGCGGCAGCAGCACCGGTTCCGGAGGCTGTATCATCTGATATTTCAACCACATTCTCACCTGCAGCATCCGAACTTATCGCATCAGGAGTAACCTGAGCCAAATCTACGGATTCTTCCATTTGATTAGAAAACTGATTATGTTCTAACCCTGCAGTATCCTTACCGGAACAACCCGCCGTATAAAATACTACGCAAACTAACAATACAGCTGTCAATGCAGCCCCAATCTTCTTTTTTAATAGCATAATGCCCTTGTTATTCATACCTGTATTCTGTTCCACTCTCTTTTCTTTATTAGTTACATTTAGATTATATAAAAATAATCTTATTTGCGTATCAATCTTTTAGTGTATTTAATTATAATTTTATGACAAATTTCACTAAATTTGATGGAATAATTCTATCATATTCATTTTAAAAAGGCAAAAAACTCATTTTTATTAAGTTATATTAAGAATTACTGAAAATTATTAGTTATTGTGTATATATATTCAAGTATTTGCGAAAAATAATTCAGGTCAGCATTCCCGTTCAAAACGAGGTCCGCCTCATTTCTGAACGGTTTTACATATTTTTCGCCTGCTTCCAGGATATAGTGCCAGTGTTTCAGGGCATTTTCGGTACTCTGGTTTCTTTCTTCGCATGCACGTTTTAAAAATCTGTTTTTTCTTATGTCGTTTTCGGTTTCAACATATATTTTAATATCAAAAATATCTTTTACACCGTCATACATTGTAGCAATACCTTCAACAACAACAATTTTTCTTGAAATCACATCCTGGGCGAGCGGAACAGATACCCCAGTACCGTTTGGCAGATACATCGGGGCTTTTATATTGTAACCCTCAGAAAGCATTGCTAAATCTTTTTTCAGGATATCAAGCTGAAAACTTGTCGGTGCATCGACGTCATAGCCATTATCCCTTAGATTATCAAAAGTTCCGTATTTTTTTATCAATTCTGAAATATCATTAAAATAATTATCCGTACTCAACACTGATACCGGCATTGAGAGTTCTTCAATTACATGCTTAATTTCTTTACAAATTGTAGATTTGCCGCATGCCGATTCTCCGGTAATACCAATTAAGAGATGCTTATTCGGGGTATTTATCAATCTTTTTGAAAACCTGTTTATAAATTCCGGATGGATTTCTCTGAAAAGCGGGGTTGAGCATTTTCGATCATAAGACATTATCTGTCTGAATTTCGTTTGAAGATAAAACACCAACAATTCTCTGCCGGTTCTGGAATTGAAATCAGGCTTCAAAATTTTGTCGTTGGAATTTAGTTCCTTGTCTATTAATAATTTCATATTTACCTTTTTACCCTGAGAAAATTTAGGGTATGTTAGAAATAATACACAAGAAAAAAAAAAATTGCTAGTCAACGGTAAAATTTTAAAAAATGTAACAAAAAGCATATCCCTTATTTCGGGATATGCTTTTTGAAATAAAAACCGGTCTTGATATTATTAGAACATCAAACCTGCTTCACGTGCTGCATCGGCAAGAGCCTGAATACGACCGTGATACAAGAAACCGCCTCTGTCAAATACAACACATTCAACGCCGGCTTTTTTAGCTTTTTCAGCAATAGCGGCACCGACAACTTTTGCAGCTTCGATATTACCGCCGTGAGCCAATTTTTCTTTCAAATCTTTATCTATTGAAGATGCTGATGCAATAGTTACTCTGTTAACATCATCAATCAACTGTGCATAGATATGTTTAGTAGATCTGTAAACAGCGAGTCTTGGAAATTCAGCAGTTCCTGAAATTTTAACTCTTATTGATCTGTGTCTTTTTTGAACTTGGGCTTTTCTTTCTTTTCTTTTAATCATTTTAGTTTTTCCTTTCCACCCAAACCTTCTTGAGTACCCAATTCAAGGGTTTATGCGGGCATTACTTATTTTTGCTGAAAACAGCAGGGAACCTAGTTACTATTTTTTACCGGCTTTACCAGCTTTACGTCTGATGTGTTCACCTTCATATCTAACACCTTTTCCTTTGTAAACTTCAGGAGGACGTTTAGATCTGATAAAAGCAGCTACATCGCCGACAGTCTGCTTGTTAGCACCTTTAACGGTAATTTTTGTGTTTGCTTCAACAGAAATAGTGATGCCTTCAGGCGGTTCAACGATTACCGGATGAGAGTAGCCTAAAGAAAGGTTAAGGTTTTTACCTTCCATAGCAGCACGGTAGCCGACACCCTGAATTTCCAATTTCTTTTCGAAAGCATGTTTAACACCGTGAACGGCATTAGCGATTAAAGTTCTTGACAAACCGTGTAAAGAACGGGCGATTCTTGAATCATCAACACGTGTTACAACGATGTGGTTGTCTTCAACTTTAACATTAATTTCAGGTCTTACAGCAACGACTTCTGTTCCGTTAGGGCCGGTTACTGTAACCTGATGGTCTTCAACTTTTACATCCACGCCTTGCGGGATTTCGATAGGTAATTTACCAATACGTGACATAATTTTCTCCTTTTGGTATATTGCTACACTTGGCGTAACATAAATATTTCGGCTTATGGTTCACGCCTCCGGACTTTTCTACCAATTACATCCGGCAAATTTTAATTTAACACAGACAAAATTTCTTGTAAACAGGTTATGAACAATCGTAAAGCAAACAATTTCGGAAAGACAAATAAAAGTATCAGATTTTTAATTATTCTCGAATAACAGATTTACTAAAACTAAAATATATTGGAAAATCTGCTTATCTTCAAAATTCTCGGATAGCAAACTTAAGTAATCTTGAATATATTGGAGGGGATGCTTATATCAGAAATTCATCGCTTACGGTTGATGATTTTAAAAATGTTGATATGAAAGGTTCTATTTACATCAGAGGTTAGTAAAATCTATCGCAAAAAAATCCGCCCCCGTATTGAAGGCGGATTTTTTGCGATATTTATTGGTTTCAGACTAGTAAATATAGCAGAGAACTTCGCCGCCGATGTTTTCTTTGCGAGCTTTTCTGTCTGTTAACAAACCTTTGCTTGTTGAAACTATAGCTACACCCATACCTCCCAATACTTTCGGAAGATTTTTAGCTTTACAATAGTTTCTCAAACCAGGTTTTGAAATTCTTTCCAATTTTGAAATTACAGGTTTGTGTTTTTCATCATATTTTAATGTGATTACAAGAACCTTAAATTTGCCAGATTCTTTTACTTCGTAGTCTGTAATATAACCTTCTGCTTTTAATAATTTAGCCAGTTCAACTTTCAATTTAGAAGAAGGAATTTCTACAGTTTCATGCAAAACCATGTTTGCGTTTCTGATTCTTGTAAGCATATCTGCTATAGGATCTGTCATTGACATAATTTAATACCTCCGGACTTACCTGCACAGTTCTATCAGGCAGTATCCCGTTAACTATTACACCGCTTATCGGGTAAATTCCGCCTGTATTTTAGAAGTTTCTCTTAAAAATCTTTACACACCCTCAATTCAAGTGCTTAAAATCTTTTAAGTTTTCACTCCGCTTTTCAGGCTTAATCCCGACAGTTCGGAACTGTATCTATAAATTACCACTAATATAAATTAAATACAACTACTGCTTAATAAATTTTAATCAGTAAAGCACTTTCAGATAATCTGAAAGTGCTTTTTAAAACTATTTCAGGCTATTGCTATTAGTTGAAAATAGACGTACCCTGTCCCGGATTATTATTATTAGGCTGAGCTGAAAATACATTTGGAGCAGGAGAGTGGGATGCTGCCTTTGCCCTTTCCGGACCGTCACCATATTGCTTACGTAATGCCTCAAGTTCCCCCTTTTCAGCTTTGGTCAAACTTGGCTTATTCATAAGTTCATCCATACGGGCTAAATCTCTATCTCTCGTAGTTGTAGGAACACTCGTTTTAGGCATCATACCGGATTTTGTTACATCTATTGTCATACTTTACCTCTTTCTTAAATTCTTTCGTACCTCAAGTTAAGAAATTTCTTATATATGTAATAAAAAATTCAAACTTAAAAAATTGCCTGAAAAATCACACTCTGTAACATTAATTTACATTACAAACAAAATTTAAACCAAAAGACAAAAACTTAACAAACTAAAAATATAGAAAAAAGACCGGTAGCAAATCGGTCTTTTTTACACTATTGATCGTTAATCTTAATATTAAAATTAAAAAGCAATAAGCTTACCAGCTAGCTTTAGTTACACCGGGCAACAGACCCTGATGTGCCATTTTTCTCAGACAAATTCTGCAAAGACCGAAATCTCTGAGATATCCGTGAGGTCTGCCGCAGATACTGCATCTGTTGTGCAGTCTTACTGAAGGATATTTTCCTTTTGCAGCAAGTGCTTCACGTCTGAGTTCTTTGTTTATCATCGCTTTCTTAGCCATGAATTTCTCCTTTATTCTTTCTGTTTGTTTATCTCAAAATTTACTTGTTCATCCCTTTGAAAGGCATACCTAATAATCTCAACAATTCTCTTGCTTCGTCATCAGTTTCTGCAGTAGTAATTATTGAAATATTCATACCTTTAACGAGATCAACTTCTTCATAAGTAATTTCAGGGAATAATGCCTGCTCTTTCAAGCCTAATGTATAGTTTCCGCGGCCGTCAAAAGATTTTGCACTGATACCTCTGAAGTCACGAATACGAGGGAATACAACGCAGATTAATTTCTGTAAGAAATCATACATTCTTTCACCTCTGAGTGTTGCCATTGCACCAACCGGCATACCTTCTCTTAATTTGTAAGTAGCGATTGATTTTTTAGCTTTGGTAATAACACATTTTTGACCTGCAATTTTGGTTAACTGAGCTTCAATAGCTTCTGCAATTTTTGAGTTGTGAGAAGCTTCACCGACACCCATATTCAAAACTATTTTGTGAAGTTTCGGAATCTGCATGTCATTCTTGTAGCCGAATTTTTCTTTCATTGCAGCTTTTACTTCGTTATTATATTTTGTTTTTAAACTTTCTGTTTTTGTCATTTTTCGTATTTCCTTAATTCTGGGATGCTTAATATTATATATTAAACATCTAACTGTTCACCACATTTTTTACAAACACGAACTTTTTTGCCGTCAACGACATCGTGTTTGATCCTTGTCGGTTTTTCGCAAGCCGGACATACAATCATAACTTTTGAAGCATCAAGAGGAGCTTCAAGCTTGATTAAACCGCCCTGAATACCAGCCATAGGCTGAGGCTTTTGAGCTTTGGTAACCATGTTAGCACCTTCAACAACAACTTTGTTATCTGACGGCATAACTTTTTTTATGTTACCGATTTTTCCTTTATCTTTGCCGGCGATAACGACAACTCTGTCACCGTTTTTTACCCGCAGGCTTTTTTTATTTTTATCTGTCATTTTTAATTCTCCATTATTGTAACTTTTGAAACAAAATTCGACCTAATTATAATTTTGTTTCGGAAATTCTCCGCTTTTTCTACCGTTGACTAAATAACTTCCGGTGCGAGAGAAACAATCTTCATATAGCCTTTGTCACGAAGTTCTCTGGCAACAGGTCCGAAAACACGGGTTCCTCTAGGGTTGCCGTCTTTGTTGATAATTACTGCTGCATTTTCGTCAAATCTGATAACAGAACCGTCTGCACGTTTAATATCAGCTTTTGTTCTTACTACAACAGCTTTTACAACTTCACCTTTTTTCACAGCCATATTTGGAGTTGCGTCTTTTACTGATGCAACGATTTCATCGCCTACAGCAGCAAATTTTTTATTTGAACTGCCCATAACACGGATACACAACAGCTGTTTTGCACCTGTATTATCTGCTACTTCTAATCTGGTTTCTTGTTGTATCATTTTTACTTTCCTTTTGTTTTAAAGTATTTTGTACTGTCTGCCTCTCATTACTCAATGGTAATGCTGCATCTTTAATTTACGAAATGTTGGAACACGTAACTTTTATATAAAAATTAACGTGCTTTTTCTACAATCTCACCCAGAGTCCAACGTTTACCGCCGGAAATAGGTCTTGATTCAACAATTCTTACGATATCACCTTCGCCGCAAATATTGTTTTCATCATGAGCTTTGTAGTTTTTATTTGATTCAATAATTTTTTTGTATTTTGGATGTGGTTCATAATCAGCTACTCTTACAACGATTGTTTTATCCATTTTATTGCTGACTACTATTCCTTGTTTTTCTTTCTTAGGCATTTATTATTCTCCTTGGTTGCTCGCACTGAACGGGTCTTCGACCTTGACCTTCTTTTTGCAAACTGAATGTTTGCCGGCTGAGTGTAACTCTACGCCTTCTGCTCGCAATCCGCTTTTTCTCTTATTACAGTTTTTGCTTGAGCTATTAAGCGTTTTGTTTTTGAAACAAGTGCAGTATTTTCCAACTTTTGAGTTGCAAGCTGCATCTTGCAATCATGTAATTGTTTTTTCCAATCAACGATTGCACTTTGTAACTCTTCAACTGTTTTTTCACGCATTTCACTTAATTTCATTGTTATTTTTTCCTTATTATTATTAGTTTTTAAGCTTCCATTTTAGCTTTTTCAATAACTTTAACTTTAATAGGCAGTTTTTGAGCAGCTAATTCAAGAGCGTTAACTGCGGTATTTCTGTCAAAGTATTCAAGTTCAAATAGAATTCTGTTAGGTTTTACAACCGCTACCCAGTATTCTAAGTTACCTTTACCTGAACCCATACGAGTTTCTGCAGGTTTTGCAGTGATAGGTTTGTCTGGGAATATTTTAATCCAAACATTACCGCCACGTTTGATTTCACGGGTCATTGCACGACGTGCAGCTTCTATCTGTCTTGATGTAATCCAGCCAGGTTCCAGAGCTTGAAGTGCATAACTGCCGAATTCAAACTTGGTTCCACGTGTTTCGTGACCTTTCATTCTGCCTTTCATCATTTTGCGGTATTTAGTTTTTTTAGGCTGTAACATTTTATTTACTCCTGTTAATTATTTTTTACTTGTAATTTTCATATTTAGAACTATTCAGTTTCGATAGCTCTGCGTCTAGGGCGTCTGCTGCCTTTTTCAGAATTATCTTTTCCTGATTTCATTTTGATATTCTGGTCAGCTTTTTCTCCCGGCATAAGGTTTCCTTTGAAAATCCAAACCTTAACACCAATTTTGCCCATAACCGTATCGGCTTCAGTGAAACCGTAATCAACGTCAGCTCTTAAAGTCTGAAGAGGAATTCTTCCTTCTTTAGCCCATTCGGAACGTGCAATTTCTGCACCGCCCAAACGACCGGATACCATAACTTTGATACCCTGAATTCCTGCTCTCATTGAACGCTGCATAGCCTGCTTCATAGCTCTTCTGAACGGAATACGTTTTTCAAGCTGCTGAGCTATAAATTCAGCTACTAACTGTGCATCGGCATCAATTCTTGCAACTTCAACAACATTGATTATAACAGGTTTTCCGATGTATTTAGAAACTTCCTGCTTGAGTTCTTCAATACCCTGACCGCCTCTGCCAACAACGATACCCGGTTTTGCAGTTACAACGGTAACAGTTGTATTTTGAGCTTTTCTGTCAATTTTTACATCAGAAATTCCTGCTGCATATAATTTTTTCTTAATGAATTTTCTGATTTTATCATCTTCTTTTACGAAAAGACGATATTCTTTGAATTTAGCAAACCATGTGCTTTTCCATGGTTGGATGATACCTACTCTAAATCCGGTTGGATGTGTTTTCTGTCCCATTTTTTATACCTTTTATTTTGTTATACTTACATTCTTTGAGTGCTTAACAGTTTAATTCGTCAAACACCGATTAATTATCACTAACTTTCAAAGTTAAATGTGATGTACGTTTTAGTCTTTTATAAATACGACCTTGAGCTCTTGGTTTACCGCGTCTGAGAGTCTGGCTTTCATCGGCAAAGATTTCGGAAATCTTCAAAGATTCTGCCGAAACTCCGTACTGTTCCTGAGCATTTGCAACAGCAGCCTTCAAATTCTTTTCAACCACTCTTGCAGCAAAATAAGGCATAAAACGTAACATATCTTGAGCTTCAAGAACTTTTTTGCCGCGTACTTCATTTATTACACGACGCAATTTTCTTGCTGTCATTTTAATATCTGTTTGTTTTGCTTTAGCTTCCATTTTTTTATTTCCTTATCTTTTGCTTATTTTACTTTAGCGGTCTTTGCAGAACCTGCGTGACCTTTGAATAATCTTGTAGGTGCAAATTCACCTAATTTGTGTCCTATCATTTGCTCTGTAACATATACCGGTACGTGAGTTTTACCGTTGTGAACAGCGATTGTATGACCTAACATATCAGGTACAATCATTGATGCTCTTGACCAAGTTTTTATAACTTTATGTTCGGAATTAGCATTCATTTTTGCTATTTTTTGTTGTAGAGCTTCTTCTACGTATGGACCTTTTTTTAATGAACGTGCCATTATTTTATTACCTTTCTTGTTTTTATTGGTAGAATTATATTTAAAGGTTACAGGGCTGAAGGTTTAAAGGTATTCAATCAGCCCTTTAGCCTTTTATTATTTTTTACGTCTTCTAACAATTAATTTATCAGAAGCTTTGCCGGCCTTTCTTGTCTTATAGCCGAGAGCCGGTTTACCCCAAGG
>JADIND010000067.1 GCA_017694215.1 Candidatus Scatousia excrementipullorum
ATGTTACAATATGTAAATTCGTATCATAGTAAATCGCAAATTTTTTTTATAAACATTATAATTTATATACAACATAAGGAGCGTAAATGAGTTACACAGGTAAAATAATAGGACGGATACTATTTGCGGCAGCAGCCGGAGCTGCAGTCGGATTTGGCATAGGAAAAACAATGAATTTAACGAATGAAAATATACTACCGTACTCATCTGAAATTGCAAACAAGGATATTAACAGATTCAATAGAATAAATAATGCTATTTCTCAAGGTGAAATGAAAAATACTCTTGCAAACTGGAAGAATGAATATAATAAAATGATGGACTCATTAAAAATAGACAGTATTGCAAAGAAAGCTTACTTTGACGGAGCTCAAATGGTCAGAGATAGTATAAAAGTTGCAGCAAAAATAAAATAAAACAGTAAAGTAAATGCTTGGTTGTGTTTCAACTCCAACAACAATATAATATTAAAGATTTAGATTTTGAATAGGTTTTTTGTTATATTACTTACTCTTAAACTAAAATCAATAATTCAGACAGTGATGTATATTTTCTTTCGGAAGGTACATCAAACCTGTAAGAAGCGGGGCGTTTTCTTTTTTCCCGCCTTGTTCAAGCCATTCCTGCATAATCCTGTTGTAATCTTTATTCGCAAACCGGAAACCGAGTTTGTAGTAAAATCCTGAAGGTGAAGTCTTTCCGTCAATAATATCGGATTGAATTGTAACCCTACCCTGTGTTCGGGTATCATTAAGGCTTTTTGTTACGACAGATTTTACTGCTTCCGTTCCCTGACCTTTTCCGTGTGAAAATAGATGAGATATATAATAAGACGGTTTAAGAGTTTGAGAAGTCATCATATGAGCAGGTTTTGCAGGAATTAGTTTTTTTAAGAGCCGTGAATAATGTTCAGGTTCCGCTTCAACCATAAATTCTTCTACATCTACGTAATCTTTCGGAAACTCACCAAATACAGTCGTTTTTGAATCATCAAAATGAGCAACACATTCACAGGCTCTTTTGAAACTATCCTGCGGCTCCATTACTTTTACGGTTCCAGGAACCTGTTTTGCGGAAGGTTTAATTTCTGCAAAGTTTACAACCTTATTTGAAACTATATTCTTTATTAAATTAACTTTTCCCATATTTATATAAAAAAATGTTTAAACTTAAAATTGCTTTTATCGGTAATATTATACTAATAAATATTTATGTTAAAATTTTCGCAGGGAATGTGATATTTATAAACTGTTTTATAAATATTGAAAACAGGTAAAGAAGTCTGATATGGAACAAAAATCAATATTTGAAAACGAAAACAATCAACCTCTGGCATCCAGATTAAGACCTGTCAATCTGGATGAATTCGTCGGGCAGCAGCACTTAATCGGCGAAGGCAAAATTTTACGTAAACTGATTGAAGAAGATAAGATTACCTCTATGATTTTCTGGGGCCCGCCAGGTGTAGGGAAAACTACACTTGCCGGAATAATTGCTCATAAGACTAATTCTGAATTTATTAACTTTTCAGCAGTAACCAGCGGTATTAAAGAAATAAAAGCAGTAATGACGCAGGCTGAACAGGCAAGAAAATTAGGACAGAAAACAATTGTTTTTGTCGACGAAATTCACAGATTTAATAAGGCTCAACAGGATGCATTTTTACCGTTTGTCGAAAAAGGCAGCATTATTTTAATCGGTGCAACAACAGAAAATCCGTCATTTGAAGTAAATGGTGCATTGCTTTCCAGATGTAAAGTTTTTGTACTTCAAGGATTAAAAACTGAAGATATAATGAAACTTCTCAAGCGTGCAATTACTGACGAAAGAGGTTTTGGCACACAGAATGTCCAAATAAATGAAGAACATCTTGAAATCATTGCAAAATTTGCAAACGGAGATGCAAGAAATGCCCTCTCGACACTCGAAATGGTTATTTTAAACGGAGATGTTTCCGAAAATGGTCAAGTAACTGTAACAGATAATACTCTGGAGCAGTGCATTTCCAAAAAATCACTTCTTTATGATAAAAACGGAGAAGAACATTACAATATAATATCTGCATTGCATAAATCAATGAGAAATTCAGACCCTGATGCGGCGGTTTACTGGCTGGCGAGAATGCTGGAGGCAGGAGAAGATCCTCTGTATGTAGCCAGAAGGGTTACAAGATTTGCAAGTGAAGACGTCGGACTTGCAGACCCGCACGCTCTGGAAATTGCCGTTGCGGCGTATCAGGCATGTCACTTTATTGGAATGCCGGAGTGCTCGGTTCACTTAACACAGGCTGTTGTATATATGTCGCTTGCACCGAAATCAAATGCTCTGTATATAGCGTACGAAACCGCAAAACGGGATGCAATAAAAGAACTCGCCGAACCTGTACCGCTTGTGATAAGGAATGCTCCGACAAAACTGATGAAAGAGTTGGATTACGGAAAAGGCTACCTCTATGCTCATGATACCAAAGAAAAACTTACAACAATGCAGTGTCTGCCTGATTCACTTGCCGGAAAAGAATACTACAACCCGACTGAACAAGGACTTGAAGCTAAATATAAAGCTAAATTGGAACAGATAAAGAATTGGAAAAAAGCCCATTCATAAAAAGGTTAGCAAAAATTTTTATATTTGTGCTTTATTATAAACATAATGCTGGTAACACTAAATCCTACAATTTCATACACACAGCCGGTAAAGCAAAAACCTGTATTTTGCGGAAACAGATTTAAATATATAAAAGATATTTTTATTAAAAGTAAAAATTCTACACTTCCGAGGGTACAAGGGTTGAGTAAAATAACCGGTATAACCGGCCGAAATGTTCCCGGAACAACATGTAACGGTGCCGTGACAATGAAAAATTTCTGGGCAATGGTTGACCCTGATACATTCGATGAAATTTATGCAAAAGGAATTTCTACCAATAAAGACGGATTCCCTCACTGTTTTTTAAAGGCAAAAGCTGATGTTCCGATATCTACATCTTTTGTTCATGATTGTTCTGTTATGTATCTTTATAATAAAAGAACAAACACACATGCCTTATATCATGCAGCATACGACTGCGAAGCCAAAAAGATTGATTTTATGCTAAAAACCTTAATGCCGGAAGGTATTACTCACGGCTCAATTACCCCGGGTGACTCTTACTGGTCTGACAGACATGTTTATAACTTAAAAAATATGTTTGCCTCAATGAAACGTTATAACAAAAATGCAATAGTAAACGTTTACAGTGAATCTTCGAAATATCCGGAAATCGTGGGATATAATGGAAAGACTTACGAAATATTAAATAAAGACGTGCAAAATCAGCTGGCACTTAACGGGTACGCCTCCGATAACGGGCAGGCAAGTTTTAGAATTGTTGACCTGCAGGGATATAATACTTTTGACAGAATTGAATATAACTGCAAAAGCCTTAAGGATATTAAAAAGTTAAAACATTATTTCAAAAAGATAGCCTACAATGAGGAAATGATAGGAATGTTTCACAGATTGCTGGCAGAAAGAGCCATGAACATAAAAACTATAAATGCGTGTAAGTCGATAGAAGAATCATACGAACTGGAACAACTATTCGAAGCGGACAAACTTGATAATTATTGGGATGTCTTTCGTATAAAGAGGGAAAATTTTTTATTAAAAGAACTGCAAACAATAAAAGATAAAACAGAATTTATAGATTTTTATAAAAGAGTGATAAACACCCCTTCACATACTCTTATGAAAAGACTGAATGCCGAAATTGACGTCAGGTTCACATTATACAATCTGGAATAAACTAAGGTAGTGTCAGGCAATATAGAAACGGGTAATGTATTTTTTACTTTTTTCCTTTTAACTCATATAAGACAGAACAGAAAGGAGAAAATATGTTTTATAACGTATTGAAAGCAAAAGATATAGTTAATCTTGATGACGGGAAGTTTCAAAAGGAAATTTTAATGGAAAATGGCAACAGTAATCTTTCGGTTATTGCACTAAAGAAAGGAGAAATTGTAGATACACACACTTCAATTTGTGATGCAGCGGTTTACGTAATAGACGGCGAAATTGAATTGCATTTTGATGCGGAAAAATTTACCCTTGATAAAGGGGAAATTCTCATGTTTAAAAAGGACAGGGAGCATAAAGTTCTTGCAAACAAGGACAGCAAGTTTTTTCTGATAAAGATATAAAAATAAAAAATTGAACTGTCAGTAAATCCTGTAATATATCAAACCCCTGAGAAAGTTTTCTGAGGGGTTTGCGGGTTAATGTATATTGTTAAGGTTTTTATTTTTATGCTGCACTTGATACTGCATTAATGGCAAAATCATCAAGTTTTATATTATGTTTTTCAAGATGTTTTGCAATTTTGAGTGGGTCTGTTATTACATATTCCCCGTTACTGTTAGGTGCCGCAGTTCTTATTTGAGTAACTTTACCGTTTTTGGTGAAGTAAATATTTTTATTAGAAGGGTTTAAATGAGCACCATCTTTTATTGTTTTAGCAGCATTTTCAGCCTTTGTTGCAGCTTGAGCAACAGTTTCAAGTTTTTCTGCCCCGTTACTGTTATTCTTAACAGAGTTTAATTCAGCCCTTTGGGCGGCATTTGCTGCATCAATTTTTGCTTTTGCTGCTTTTTGCTTCGGTTTTAGCGGCTGATATGCAATGTCTGCATCATATTGAGCCTGCATTTTAGGAGTTACTATATCGTCGGCATGCTGCTCAACGAGTTTTCTGGAGGCCGCATTTGCATGTTTTGTATCGATATTTTGAATTACTCTTGCTTCCTGAGCATTGGTGACAGGAGCACTTGCTCCGGTAACGGATGTGCCTTTTATACTATGCTTTTTGTTTTTTGTAACGAATCCGGTGATTCTATTTTTTGCTTTTTGTAAAGTCGTTTTTACATTTTTAGCGGTTTTTCCATTCAATAATTTCCCGATATAGCCTTTTATGGCTTTCCAATTTTTGCCGATTAAAAATCCGCCTATTGCAAGTCCGCCTGCAATCAGAGCTGTCCCAACACCGTTCCCGTCATCGTCTTTTCCCTCCTGTTCTTTACCGGAAAATGATACGGAATCGGTCTGTACAGAAGGCGGTGTATTATAAATGGAAGCTGCCGCAGAATTATTATTCAACAACTGCTGAGCCATAAAATCAGTGTTATATGCTGAATAATTCGGATACGCATAATTTATTGCGGAAATTGTATCATTACCACCCATAAAATACTACCTTTCATAAATTAATTTACATACTACCTATACTTCTATAAACAAATTTATGAATGAAGAATTGCGTTGTTCAAAGAGTCTGTTAATAAATATTTACATATGGAGATAATTTACATACTGTTCAAATTCCGGAAATGATATATCTACACAGTCAAAATCTCTTACAAGAATTGAGTTTTGGCAGAGATAACCGGCAATATAAGCACTCATTGCGAGTCTGTGATCTTCGAGCGAATCAATTTCAACACCGCCTGTCAGTTTAGTTTTTCCGTTTACAATAAAACCGTCAGAAGTTTCTTCAATATCCGCACCGAGTTTTTTCAAGATGGAAGTAATTGCGGAAATTCTGTCAGATTCTTTGTATCGTAAATCCTGAGCGTTTCTTACAATAGTTGTGCCTTCAGCTTGAGTTGCCATAACTGCTATGATAGGTATTTCATCAATAAGTTTAGGAATCATATCTCCTTCAATAACAGTTCCTTTTAATTCACAATATTTAACTCTCAGATCACCGACAGGTTCACCGCAGACAAGACGTTTGTCAAGGATTTCCACAACTCCGCCCATTCTTTTTATAATTTCCAGAATACCTGTACGAGTAGGATTCAAACCGACATTTTTAATAGTTACATCTGAATGCGGAACAATTAGAGCTGCGGCAATAAAAAATGCTGCAGATGAAATATCACCCGGAATTTCTATGGTTTTGGATTCCATTTTAGAAGGTCGAACGGTTACAGATAATCCATCGATTTTTATATCAGCATTAAGATAAGAAAGCAGTAGTTCAGTATGATTTCTGGAAAGTGCCGGTTCCGTAAAAGTTGTTTTGCCTTCTGCATTCAGACCTGCGAGCAAAATACAGGACTTAACCTGGGCTGAAGCCAGAGAAGAATGATAATTTATACCGCACAAATCTCTTCCGTAAATATAAAGCGGAGGATAATTCTCGGTTGAATAAATAACGGCTCCCATTTTTGTCAGCGGTTCAATAATTCTTTTCATCGGTCTGCCGGAAAGGCTTTCGTCACCGATAAGCCTGCTGTTAAAATTTTGGGAAGCCAAAATTCCGCTCATTAAACGCATTGTTGTTCCGGAATTCCCGCAATTCAAATAATTTGAATGCTGCCGCAGGTTTCCGGAAGAAGTAACTGTAATGTCATTTTCATTTACATGTTCAATTTCAACACCGAGATTTTTGCATACTTCAACTGTTGAGAGCGGATCTTGAGCCTTTGAGAATCCTTTTATCAAGGTGGTTCCCTTAATTAATGAGGCAAACATAACTGCTCTGTGGGATATTGATTTATCAGCAGGTATTGTAACAACACCTTTCAGTCCATGCTGACAATACGATATAGTTTGATTCATATTTTTATTTTAACATATAAACAAAAAACGGAAATAATATTATTAAAAAATAGGCAAAATTGCTAACTTTGTTTACATTATATACTTGATATCTAATAACAATATCTGTAATAATCCGGCTCAAATATTGATATATCAAGCTTTTCGCAAAGATTCAAATGCTGTTGACAATGCTATATAGTTTTGTTACAATTAGTTTACAAATAAGTGTAAGCATTGAAAATATAGGCTTATAGCTCAGTTGCCCAGCGGAGTCGAAGACGCAGCGTATTACAAAATAGGCTCTACCAACTGAGAATAACCCGTCAAATTTCATAATTCTTGGGCTTATAGCTCAGTTGGTAGAGCAGTTGACTCTTAATCAATTGGTCGAGGGTTCGAGCCCCTCTGAGCCCATTTTTTAAATTTTATCTAATTTCTGTTTTGTTGTAGGCTCTCACCTCATATTTTTCTGTAGGAAAAATATGACGGGTTCTGCCCTCCGGGTATCCTGCCTCGTACGGCTCGTGTCGCTCGCCTACGATGCAAGCGAGCCCCTCTGAGCCCATTTTTTACTTTATCAGATTTTCGTTTTTGTTACTGGCTCCCACATCATATTTTTCTGTTGGAAAAATATCAATATAAAAAATTCCCGATTATATGTCGGGAATTTTCTGTGTTTATATTTATATTGTTATATCAAGAATGTTTAATTTCTTTAGGTTTTGAGCATAAATCTCTGACATGAGATACAACGAATGCCGCTACACCAGCTGTAGCTGCTGTTAGAATGTATGTTGCAGCACCAAATCTGTTAGTTTTTACAACTTTTTTATAAAGTTCAGGTGATAAAAGTTGTTTGGCTAATTTATTACCGCGGTGGGTAGCTTTCAATTCTTCTGCAACTGCCGGTACAAATGCTGCACTAGTTAAGACTCCGCAATGGTCTTTTATAAATGTTGTTGCTTTGTCTACTGTATTTTTAGGTTCTTCGCCTTCTACCTTTTTACGTTTCAACAAACCAATAAGCGGAATTGTAGATGCGGTAATCATAAAAGGTGTTCTGGTTTTTTGTATAACTTTCCAGAACTTGCTGGAATTTCTATTGATAGAGTGACCGATTTCGTGGAACGCAGAAGTTCCGAGTTTTTCCATATTTACAACAACTTTATTGGCTTTAGGAAGATAACAAGCATTGTTTCCATTTGTCAACATATCTTCTATTATTGAGATGTAGAGTTTCCCAAACGGTGTTTTACGCAACCAGGCCGGCATTTCTGTAAGTAATGCCTTTTTTAATTTGAAATTCGGCGTAACTTTCGGAGCTATTGTTGAGTTTTCAACTGCATTTTCTACAGCTTCTCCGGTGTTACCCATAGGGAATTTAAAAGGAAAAGAAAATTTAGGCTTCTTTCCTGTACCGGTAACATCAATGAGTTCAACCCCTTTTGCTGTCATACCTGATGATTCAAGGGCACTATCTACTGCTTTTCTTAATTCAACGGTATCTACGCCCTTATTTAATTCTTTCATATGGTTCATTAATTGGGGACCTACACCTTTAGTAAGACCTGACACCATATTACCGGCCATACTGCCGACAATTACGGCTCCGGTTTGAGGCCAAAAACCGGGAGTCTGATATTGTTTCCCATCATTTGTTGAAATTACTGCACACATAAATTTTAACTACCTTTCAAAATTTTTACTCTTGTACTTTATATAATGACTTAACAAGAAAATAATTGTTATTATTTTTATTAATTTTTACAAAATTTAATATAAATAAATATTCAATATTCACTATTTTATATAATTAGGCGTTAATATCTGTTTCGCCCGATTCAATTTCAATATTTTGAGTATTTGGACCTATATAAATATCATCCTTGTTTAAGTAGATATTGTTATTGTGGCTTTTTTGAATTTTTCCTGTAGAAAGACGTCTGTCTGTCACTTGAATCCAGTCATTATCTTTTGCATCATCAGCTTTAACCATAACATTAGAGCAGCCGAGCAGTCTGTACACATCACCTTTAGGTGTATCAATAATTGCGGCATCCATGAATCCGTAAAAATCTATTCTGCCTTCAAATGTAACTTTTGCTTCTGCTTCACGTTCGTCCGGTTGATTCGGAAAAATAATAACTGTACCGTCTTTAAATTCCACAGTATATTTATTTGCTTCCGGATTTGCGTAAGCTTTTGCCAGACAGTTTTTCGGGAAAGCGGCACCGCCTATAATTTCAACCTCTATCATTTACTTTCTCCTATTTTTTTATAGTTAGTCTCTCTAATTTTCTTGCAAACCTTACAATAGGCTTTTCTACATCAGCAGAAATGGAATCGACAAGAATCGTCATACAACCAAGGCGTTTGCCGCACCAGATATCAGAAAGGGGTCTGTCCCCGACGATTACGGTTTCAGAAATTTTTAGATTATTATCGTTTAAGAACTTTGAAGCGGCTTTCGTGTCAGGTTTTGCCGCACAAAATACCATAGGAAAATCTGTTATAGGTTTCACTTTTGCGATGTATTCTTCATTATGATTATTGGATAATACAGCAATAAAAAAATCTTTTTTGACTTTTTTAAGCCAGTCAAGAGTTTTCTGACTATAGCAAGCAGTTTTTGACTGCATTATTGTACTATCCAGGTCGAAAAGGATATTCTTTATCCCGAGAGTTTTCAATTCTTCAAGATTAATTTCGTATATATTTTTGAGGTTATAGTCCGGTTTAAGAAACATATTCTTTTACTCCCACAGTTCTAGCTATTGCGTAGTTATAATCATTCAGATGGTGTTCAAGTTTTATGTAGATATCATCGTTGGTATTTCCGAGTTCCGGAAATTCTCCGTCTTCAGTCATAAATCCGCACACTTTTGTTGTGAATTGCTCATCAGGAGTTATTATTTCTATTTCATCACCGAGAAGCATTTTATTTTTTACCTTAACAAGATAATAACCGTCTTTTTCAACTCCTTTGAACTCACACAGGAAATCCGCACCGGCAAGCCCTTTCGAAATATCGTAACTGTAGCTGTCACCATTATTATTACCAAGAGCGAATCCCGTTGTATAGCCTCTGTTACCGACCTTTTTAAGTTCTATGAAATATTTATGCAAATCAGCATTAGGATTTTTAAGGCATTCATCTATCGCCTGACGATAAGTCTTAGCAACAGCAGAAACATAATACAGGCTTTTGGTTCTGCCTTCAACTTTCAAAGAATCAACACCGGCGTCAATAAGCTGAGGCAAATATTCAACAAGACACAAATCTTTCGGGCTTAAAATATGCGATCCCCTTCCATCCTGATGAATTTCATAATACTGTCCCGGACGGGTTTCTTCAACCAGTTTGTAACTCCAGCGACAAGGCTGTGAACAGTTTCCGTGATTGGCTTTTCTCTCTCCGTTTGTAAAATAGTCACTCAAAAGACATCTTCCTGAAAAAGATACACACTGTGAGCCGTGAACAAAACATTCCAATTCAATATCCGGAACCTTTTCTCTTATCTTTGCAATATCTTTTATTGCAAGCTCTCTTGCCAGAATAACTCTCGCTGCACCTAAATCTCTCCAAAACTTTACACTTTCATAGTTAAGAGTATTAGTTTGCGTACTGATATGGACCGGAGTATCCGGCATATATTTTCGTACCAGATTAAATACCCCGAAATCACTCAAGATAACGGCATCAGGATTAGCATCTTTAAATACATCAATACAGCCTTTAAGCTGTTTTATATCATCATTAAATGCAAATATATTCAATGTAAGATAGGCCTTTGCACCAAGCGAATGTGCCAGATTAACAGCCTCTTTTAAATTTTTCAGGGTAATTAATTCACCTTTTCGCATTGCTCTAAGACTAAAATCAACAACACCGAGGTAAACTGCATTTGCTCCGTATCTTACTGCATATTCTAACTTTTCAAGATTGCCTGCAGGCATTAATAATTCTACATCATGCATACCCGTATAATACCCGAAAGATTATAAATAATCAACTGATTGGGTGATGTTTATTTCCCATAAATAAAGAAAATAGATAATGTAAGATATGTTTTTGGAGAACAGATATGCAAGTAATTGAAACAGCCGCAGCAACTATAAAAGAAGTTTGGGATTATCAGCATCCCGTTATGCACAGCTGGTTTTTAATAAGCACACTTTCTTTCTGTGTTATGTTTGCTTTTATGTTTTTTGTTATTTAATTCCGAAATTTAGCAAGTTTTAAATACATATTATAAACGATACGATTATATTTAGCATAATGCGGTATGGTTTGTAGTCAAAGACATTAAATGAAAATCCGGAGAAATGACGTCTGGTCAAATCTCCGGATTTTTTATCATTACATAAATACCGGGAAATTTCCGGTTATTTTTAGTTTTTCTTTTTGAGTGTCGGGAATGCAATTACGTCACGAATAGAAGGTGAGTTGGTCAAGAGCATTACCAGTCTGTCAATACCGACACCCAATCCGCCCATTGGAGGAGCACCGTGTTCAAGTGCACAGATGTAATCTTCATCAATCGGCATTGCTTCTTCATCTCCGTTAGCTTTTGCCTGCATTTGTGCCTCAAATCTCATTCTCTGGTCAATAGGATCAGTAAGTTCAGAGAAGGCATTTGCGATTTCCCATCCGTTCACTCTTGTTTCAAAGCGTTCTGTCAATCTTTCGTTATCTCTGTGAACTTTAGCAAGCGGAGATATGTCACGCGGATAATCAATGATGTGAACAGGCTGAATAAGGTGTGGTTCAACTTTTTCTTCAAAAATCAAGTCAATAACCTGTCCCCAGTTATCACAATCTTCTGGGTTAATACCCATAGCCTGAGCTTTTTCTTTTGCATCTTCCAGTGCATAGCAGGAACTGAAATCAATTCCTGTATATTCTTTAATTGCACCGAGCATAGTTTTTCTGTCCCAAGGCGGGGTCAGGTCGATTTCATTTTCTCCGTATTGAATTTTCATTGTACCGAGAACTTCCTGAGCAACCGTTGATACAAGATTTTCTGTTAATACCATCATTTCGTTGTAGTCAACATATGCCTGATACAGTTCCATCATTGTGAATTCAGGGTTGTGGCGGATATCAATACCTTCGTTTCTGAAACTTCTGTTGATTTCAAAAATCTTTTCGCTCAAGCCGCCGACCATAAGCCTTTTTAAATAAAGTTCCGGAGCAATTCTCAAAAACATATCCATATCAAGAGTGTTATGGTGTGTTATGAAAGGTCTTGCATTAGCACCGCCGGCCTGCGGGTGAAGCATTGGTGTTTCAACTTCCAAAAAGCCCTGCTTTGTTAAATATTCTCTGATTTTTTGGATAATCAAACTTCTTGTTCTGAAAGTTTTTCTAACGTCTTCATTAACAATCATATCAACGTAACGCTGACGGTAACGGGTTTCAACATCAGTCAAACCGTGGAATTTTTCCGGCAAAGGCAGCAATGATTTTGATAACAATTTCAAATCAGTTGATTTAATTGAAAGTTCTCCTCTCGGAGTTCTTCTGATTGTACCTGTAAAGCCGACAATATCACCGATATCAATTAACTTTAAAATTTTCAACTTATCTTCTGAAAGATTTTCCTTATGAGAGAAAATCTGAATTTTACCTGAAGCATCCATC
>JADIND010000068.1 GCA_017694215.1 Candidatus Scatousia excrementipullorum
TAGTACGAGAGGACCGGGAAGAGGGGACCTCCAGTGTACGGGTTATCCTGCCAAGGGTAAACGCCCGGTAGCTGTGTTCCAAGCGGATAAGTGCTGAAAGCATATAAGTACGAAGCCCACCGTAAGATAAGATCTCTCATGACACAAGTCAGTAAGTCCCGTCGCAGAATACGACGTAGATAGGTCAGAGGTGTAAGAGTGGCAACATTTTTAGCCGACTGATACTAATCGGACGAGGGCTTTTCCTGAAAATTTTGGTAGAGGAAATAATACTGAAATAAGTAAGTTGTTGATTACGTAGCTTATGATAATTATGCAATTTTGAGCGTACAGCGAAGGAAATCGCTGGTGTCCAAGAGTAAGGAAACCACCCGTTCCCATCCCGAACACGGTCGTAAAGACTTACTTCAGTGAAAATACTTGGCGGGCCACCGCCTGGGAAGATAACCCGATGCCAGCAATAAAATTAGAGAACCGAATGACGAGAGTTGTTCGGTTCTTTTTTATATTAAGTTGAGTGTAATTACGAACTTGACGAGCAATCGCAAACACCATGTCAACCTGAAAGTAATGAAGTTTTTGGTAATCTCAGATTACCGAAACATTTTTGTTGTGGTAAATTTTAATTTACCACAACCTACTGTTCTGGTGTTTCACGGTCTATTATTGAGATTCAGAACAGTGACAATTTTCGTGAGCCGCAGCGGTTAACGTTTGAGAATGACATGGAAAAATTATCTTGTCAGCCCCCTCACCCTACCCCTCTCCCCAAAAAGGGGCGAGGGAGTATGGTAGCATGTAGGTTGGGCTTTCAGTCCAACAAGGAATATTCCAATTCGCCCCCCCTCACCCTCACCCCAAAAAGGGGCGAGGGAGTATTATACCTTTCTGTCTGCTTTCCTAACCCACTTATTGCGAGGGTGTATTGTAACAGAGGCGGCATTCAAATCCATAGTCCCTTCACTCTTGTTCTACCAGGAACTGTGTGGTAATGTTAAAACAAAAAAAAGAGCCTTTAAGAAAGACTCGTTGGAATTAAGAATAGCTGGAAGTATGAAAAAGATTTTCACATTCAATATATTAATTAAATAAAAGAAATTTCACCCTTTCAATCACCCAACCGGGTATTTTTTTGTATAATATGTTTATGGGAAGAAAATCAAAGAAAAATATTCATAGTTTAAGAAATAAAGTTATAGCTTTTATTTTTTCTTTATTTCTGATAGCAAGCGGTGTTTATTATATTACTCTTAATTATGTTCCGCAAAAGCTTTATGAAACGCAGGATATGCGTTCCGGAATGAATGAAGCTTATTATGTCAGCCAGTGGTGCAGTGATGATTTCGGAAAGCGGGAGTTTGTTCTGTGGGACAATACAAGGGTGGATTGCTTAACCAAGGATTATGCAATCGAATTTGATTTCGCTAAAAAATGGGCGGAAAGTATCGGGCAGGCTCTTTATTATGCAAAAATGACAGGTAAAAAGCCCGCTGTGACGTTGATTTTAACTCAGTTGGAAGATTATAAATATGTAAAAAGAATTGAGCGGCTTGATAACGGAATAAAAATTTTTCTGATAAAAGCGTATTAGTTTGACTTTTTTGTGCTTATAGTTATAGATATAGTATGTTTTTACTTGATTTATTCCGAAGGAAAAAAGAGTGTCAGCATACAAAAGTTACTCCGGATAAGGATTTTTCATACTGTCCGGATTGCGGCGAATTAATTGAAAACAGGTGGTATATCACTCGCTGTGCTTGCTGCGGCGTTAAATTAAAAGCTGTTATAAAAAATAATAACGTAATACCGGATGAGCATTTTTGCCATAATTGCGGAAGTTCAAGGTTTCTTGTTGAAAGGGTTGATAAGATAAATTTTATAGATATAAATTATGCTGTACTAGTTAAAGTTCCGGTGCATCCGTCTTTCGATGAAGTTACACAAAGCTGGATTGAAAGGCAGGTTTATACCGCACCGAAATTAATCAGAGGATAATATTTTAATACATAAGGCTGCAGACTGTTATTGCAACAATCATACTCACTGCATCTGCCAGCAGACCTACAAGAAGTGCGTAGCGTAATTTTTTTATTCCGACTGCACCGAAATATACTGCCAGAATATAGAATGTTGTTTCACTGCTTCCGACCATAACCGCAGATAGTGTTGTCGCATAATTTTCAGCACCCAGTGTGTGTGCAATATCCGAGAAAATTCCAAGTGCAGCTGAACCGGATAGCGGACGGACTATCATTATAGGTATAATGTCTGCAGGGACATTAAAATGTGCCAGTACAGGTGCAAAAATTTCTCCCGTGAGTTCTATTATTCCTGATGCCCTCAGCATCGAAATAGCAACAATTATCGCAACAAGATACGGGATTATGTTAACAGAAACCTTGAAGCCTTCTTTCGCTCCGTCTGTAAAAACTTCGTATATCGGAACTTTTTTTATAAGCCCCATTGTTAAAATTAAAATTATTATAAATGGTAACGCCCAGAGTGATATGAAATTCATTACGGAGTGAAACATCAGTTATTCCCCTCCTTATGTGTATTCAAATCACCATGTTCAGGTTTGACGGTTTTCTGATGAGGAGCAGTATTGCTTTGAGCTTTCCAGAATTTTTGAAAAATTTTAGCAAGAAATATTGCACTTATAAAAGAGATTGTTGTAACAAGCAGTGTCGGGGCTATGATTGATGTCGGATTTTTGTAGCCGATTCCGATAAGGATTGCAATAACCGTTGCCGGCACAAGCTGAAATCCTGCTGTGTTCATAGCCAGAAACATACACATGGCATTTGAGGCAGATGTTTTATCCTTGTTATGTTTCTGCAGTTCCTCCATTGCTTTTATTCCGATTGGGGTTGCGGCATTGGTAAGCCCGAATGCGTTTGCGGAAAAACTCATCGCTATATCACCGATTGCCGGTGAATCTTCCGGAATTTCATTGAATAAACGTTTCGTTACCGGTTTTATAAGTTTTGCTATTATTTCAATAAGTCCGCATTGTTTTGCAATCTTCATCATGCCAAGCCAGAATGCCATAATTCCGATAAGCGAAAATGCAACTTTTACAGATAATTCAGCACCGGATAGAATTGCATTTACAACATCGGTCAATCTGCCGTTTATTGCTCCTGCTATTATTGATATTACAATTAAAAAATAGAATATGTAATTCATATACCAATTAAAGCATTAACAGCTCGAGCGGTCAATTTATTAATCATCTTCTTCAGGTTGTTTTGCCTGAAACCATGGATAATCGTCTTTCATTTCCCAACCGTCAAATTCAATTAGTCTTGTGCAAGCATGACGTCTGCCCTGTGAATATATATCGGCATCATCAAAATTGCCTTTTAAACAGCCGTCCATTAATTGTTCTCTTGTTTTCGATTGAAAACTGCAGGATGATGTCACAAATTTAAATTTGTCATTAATTTTACATATACTGAATAAAAATGTTTGTTCAGTATCTCTCAATCTATATATGAAAAAGATTCTGAACAGTGACAAATTTCGTGAGCCGCAGCGATTAATGTTTCAGAATGACATGCGAAAAATCCCCCTTTACAAAAAGTGGGCTAAGCCTTTGCCTCACTTTTATTATCTCCGCCCCCTCACCCTAACCCTCTCCCCAAAAAGGGGCGATGGAATACTTTGCGTCATTGCGGGCATGACCCGCAATCGCACAATCGCTGCAACATTACAAAAGCTCCCCCTTCCATTCCCTCCTTTACAAAAAGGGGGCTTAGGGTCAAGCCTTTTTGTATATTGTTCATCATCACCCTTTGCCATTCATATAATGGCACTTATCAGCTTTTATTTGAATTGCAAAAAAGAAAGTCCGGGAAATTTTCCGGACTTTCTTTTTTATCAGTTTTATTTTTTATTAAACCAATTCTTTAACTTCAGCAGCAAATACTTTCGGATCCAATTTGATACCTGGGCCCATTGTTGTTGCAAGGTAAACTGATTTTACAAATGTACCTTTTGCTGCAGACGGTTTAGCTCTTAAAATTGCATCAGCTAAAGTTGCATAGTTCTTAACCAGATCTTCGTTAGAAAAATCAACTTTTCCGATAGGACAGTGAATCATACCCTGTTTATCAGCTCTGAATTCAACTTTACCTGCTTTTGCATCTTTAACAGCTTTTGCTACATCCATTGTAACAGTTCCTGTTTTAGGGTTTGGCATCAAGCCTTTAGGTCCCAATACACGTCCTAATTTACCGAGCATACCCATACAATCAGGTGTTGCAATAAGTGTATCAAATTCAAACCAGCCGCCTGAAATTTTATCGATAATTTCTTCAGCTCCTGCATAATCAGCACCTGCATCTTTTGCTTCAGTTGCTTTTGCACCTTTTGCAATAACACATACTCTGACAGTTTTACCCAAACCTGCAGGTAATACAACTGTAGATCTGATCTGCTGGTCAGCCTGACGAACATCAATACCTAATCTCATATGGCATTCTACCGTTTCGTTAAATTTTGATGTTTCTTTTGATATTTCCTGTAATTTTTTCAATGCATCCACTGCAGTTGCAGGCTGTGTAAAGTCTGCAAGCATTTCCTGCACTTTTTTCTGTTTTTTAGTTAATTTTGACATTTTTAAATTTCCTTTCATGGTGTTAGCGGAGTTTTTAACTCCTTCCATTTACTATTCTTTTACTGTAACGCCCATTGCTCTGCAAGAACCTGCAATCATTTTCACTGCAGCTTCCATTGTTGTTGCGTTAAGGTCGTTCATTTTTATTTTTGCGATTTCTTCAAGCTGTTCTCTTGTGATTTCAGCAACTTTATCTTTGTTAGGTGCTGCTGAACCTTTTGAGAGATTCAATGCTTTTTTAATCAATACAGGTGCCGGTGGTGATTTTGTTACGAATGAAAAACTTCTGTCTTCGTAAACATCAATGATAACCGGGATAATATATCCTGCTTGAGATTCGGTTTTTGCATTGAATTGTTTGCAGAAATCCATAATGTTAACACCGTGCTGACCTAATGCCGGACCAACCGGTGGTGACGGATTTGCTTTTCCTGCTTCAATTTGAAGCTTGATTTTTCCTACTACTTTTTTAGCCATTTTTTTCTCCTTTTGTGGTACTAACGGTTTTTGCCGGCTCTGGCAAAAATCCTTCCACCTTTCTTGTACTATTTTGGTGAATTTATTTTCACCTGACTGAATTATAATTTGTTAATTTGTTTGTATTCCAATTCAACCGGAGTTTCACGGCCGAAGATTGAAACATTTGCACGAAGTTTAGACTTGTCAGGATAAACTTCAATAATATCTGCGATAAAGTCTGCGAACGGTCCGGAGATAATTCTGACTTTGTCGCCTGCTTTAACATCAAGTTCAATTTTCTGAGTGGTTGAAGTTGAGCGGTTAATAATTTTCTTAATTTCACTGTCTTTTGCAGGAATCGGACGTTTAGCAGAACCGACGAATTTAGTGACTCCGGCAGTGTGTCTTACTACATACCAGCTGTCTTCATCCATAATCATTTCAACAAGAACATAACCAGGGAAGATTTTTTCTTCTCTTTCTTGCTTTTTGCCTGATTTTACCTGAGTAACTGTTTTTTGAGGAACTTCTACTCTGAAGATTTTTTCGCCCATATTCATATATTCAATACGTTTTTCGAGGTTAACTTTAACC
>JADIND010000069.1 GCA_017694215.1 Candidatus Scatousia excrementipullorum
GAACGCGGTATTGTTCGTATCGGTGCAAGAGTTTACGCTGATGACATTCTTGTAGGTAAAGTTACACCTAAAGGTGAATCGGAACATCCGCCGGAAGAAAAATTGTTAAGAGCAATCTTTGCTGAAAAAGCAAGAGATGTTAAAGATAATTCATTGAGAGTACCTCACGGTGAAGGCGGAAGAGTTCTTGACGTTAAGGTATTCGACAGAGAAAAAGGTGATGAACTCCCTCCTGGAGCCAATACTGTTATCAGAGTTTACATAGCTCAGAAACGTAAAGTTTCTGTAGGTGATAAACTTTCAGGACGTCACGGAAATAAAGGTATTGTTTCAAGAATCCTTCCGAAAGAAGATATGCCGTTCCTTCCTGACGGGACTCCTGTTGATATCGTATTGAACCCGCTTGGTGTTCCTTCCCGTATGAACGTAGGACAGACTTATGAACTTCTTCTCGGTTTGGCTTCCTACCTCACCGGAAATTATTATGAAGCTCCGTCTTTCGATGAAAGATACGGTGAAAATACTTCAGAAAAAGCAACTAAAGCAGAGCTTTTGAAAGGTATTAAAGAATCAGGATGCGATTGGGTTAACGAAGACGGTAAGGTAAGGTTGATTGACGGAAGAACAGGCGAGCAGTTTGATGAACCTGTAGCTGTAGGTCTTTCTTATATCCTGAAACTTGTTCACCTTGTTGATGATAAAATTCACGCAAGAAGTACAGGACCTTATTCATTAGTTACACAACAGCCTTTAGGCGGTAAAGCTCAGTTCGGCGGACAGAGATTCGGTGAAATGGAAGTTTGGGCTTTGGAAGCTTATGGTGCGGCTTATACATTGCAGGAAATGTTAACGATTAAATCTGATGATGTAAACGGTCGTAACAGAGCTTATGAAGCAATCGTTAAAGGTGATAATATTCCAAGACCGGGTATTCCTGAATCCTTCAAAGTACTTGTAAGAGAATTACAGTCTATAGGTCTTGATATTACGGTAGCGAAAAAGGACGGTGTTGAAGTTGATTTGATGACTGATATGGATGATTTGAGAAAATCAGCTCCGAAAAGAACACTTTCCGATATTGATTCGGAATTGTTGAACATCAATTTCTTTGAAACACCGGCTTCATTCGGAGACTTATAAAAAAGTGAAAAGTGAAGTGTGACGGGTGACAATTTACCCTCACTCTTCACTTAACACCCTTCACTCAACAAAAAAAGGAGATTAATAAACAATGTCAACAAGCATAGATTATTTTGACTATATACGAATTAGTATAGCGTCACCGGAAAGGATTCTGAAATGGTCCTACGGTGAAGTTACTAAACCGGAAACTATTAACTACCGTACATTAAAACCTGAACGCGACGGCTTGTTCTGTGAAAGAATTTTTGGACCGTCAAAGGATTGGGAATGTTATTGCGGTAAATATAAAAGAGTTCGCCACAAAGGTATTATATGCGAACGCTGCGGTGTTGAGGTTACTGACTCAAAAGTAAGACGTCAGAGAATGGGACATATAAAACTTGCTGCTCCTGTATCTCACATCTGGTTTTTGAAAGGTATTCCTTCATACCTCGGTTTGCTGCTGGATATGACTTTGAAAGATTTGGAGCAAGTTATCTACTTCAATAATTATGTTGTATTGGATGGCGGAGACAGTGATTTCAAAAAATTCCAGCTTTTAGGCGAAGAAGAATACGAAGATTATATGGCAGAACACGAAGATTCTACTTTGAAAGTAGGTATCGGTGCCGAAGCTATAAAAGAATTATTAAGTGAAATCGATGTAAAAGCTCAGGCTGAAGAAATGAGAGCTGAATTAGCAGGAAATGTTACTTCTGTTCAAAGAAAAAGTAAACTTATCAAACGTTTAAGATTATTTGATTCTTTAATTTCTTCTGAAACAGATCCTACCTGGATGATTATGGATGTACTGCCTGTAACTCCTCCTGATTTGAGACCTATGGTTCAATTAGACGGCGGACGTTTTGCTACATCTGACTTAAATGATTTATACAGACGTGTTATTAACAGAAACAACCGTTTGCAAAGATTGTTGGAAATGGGTGCTCCTGAAATTATCGTAAGAAACGAAAAACGTATGCTTCAGGAAGCTGTTGATGCTCTTATTGATAACGGCAGACGCGGCAGAACCGTTGTAGGCCCTAACAACAGAGCATTAAAATCATTGTCTAATATTATCGAAGGTAAACAGGGTCGTTTCCGTCAGAACTTGCTCGGTAAACGTGTTGATTATTCCGGCCGTTCTGTTATCGTTGTAGGTCCGCAGTTGAGTTTGAATCAATGCGGTCTGCCGAAAGAAATGGCAATCGAATTATTTAAACCGTTTGTTGTTAATAAATTGATTGAAAGAGGTTACGTTCAAAATATTAAATCTGCTAAAAAGAAAATTGAACGTTCCGAACCAATCGTTTGGGATATATTGGAAGAAGTAATTGACGGACATCCGGTATTACTGAACCGTGCTCCGACCCTTCACAGATTAGGTATTCAGGCATTTGAACCGAAACTTGTAGAAGGTCGTGCAATCCAGCTTCACCCGCTTGTTTGTACAGCATTCAACGCTGACTTTGACGGTGACCAGATGGCTGTCCACGTACCGTTGTCTATTGAAGCTCAGACAGAAGCCCGCATGTTGATGCTTGCTACAAACAACATCCTTGCTCCGGCTACAGGTAAACCTATTATCACTCCTTCTCAGGATATGGTATTGGGTATGTATTATCTGACTATCTTGAAAAATCCTGAATCTGAGCCGAAAGGATACTTCTACAGCTTTGAAGATGCAATTTCCGCTCTTGAAGTCGGTGTAATTGAACTTCACGATAAAATTATCGTAAGGGATGAACACGGTAAGAGAATTGAAACAACCGTCGGAAGAATTATCTTCAACGAAACCGTAAGAAAAGCTATTGCTTAATCTTTCGGTTAAATAAAAAATGAACTTAATTAAATTTGAGGAAAATAGAATGGAAACAACTTATTCAAAACATAAAACACTTGATTTCATCAACAAGCAGATGGATAAAGGTGCATTGAAGTCATTTTTATCCCAGATGTATCTGGAATTTGGCGGTGCTACAACAGCAGAAGTTGCTAACAGCTTGAAAAACCTCGGTTACAAATATGCAACCAAATCAGGCGTAACAATTTCAATCGCTGACTTGCAGGTTCCTGCCGTAAAAAAACAATTACTTCAGGAAGCTGAAAAAGAAATCGAAAAATCAACCAACAGATACCTAAAAGGTGAAATTACAGAAGTAGAAAGATATACAAAAGTTATTGATACTTGGTCGGAAACAACCGCAAAATTAACATCAAGCGTAGTTGACAATTTTGACAGATTGAATCCGGTTTATATGATGGCATTCTCCGGTGCGAGAGGTAACTTATCACAGGTATCACAGCTGGTAGGTATGCGTGGTTTGATGGCTGATGCTCAGGGACAGATTATCGACTTGCCTATCAAATCTAACTTTAAAGAAGGTTTGTCTGTAACTGAATACATCATTTCATCTTACGGTGCAAGAAAAGGTCTTGTAGATACAGCGTTGAAAACAGCTGACTCTGGTTATTTGACAAGACGTCTGGTTGACGTTGCACAGGATGTTATTATTCGTGCTGACGACTGCCATACAACAAAATCAATTAACATGAAACCGATTATGGACGGTGATACAATTATTGTTCCTCTTATCGACAGATTGCTCGGACGTACTGTTGCGGAAGATATTCTTGATAAAGACGGTAATGTTCTTGTTAAAGCAGGAACAACAATGGATCGTAAAGATATCAGAAAGATTTCACATCTTAATCTGACTGAATTGAAAGTTCGTTCAGGTTTAACATGCGGTTTAGAATATGGTATCTGCCAAAAATGTTACGGCTGGGCAATGACAACCCAAAAACTTGTAGATATTGGTGAAGCTATCGGTATTATTGCAGCTCAGTCAATCGGTGAACCTGGTACACAGCTTACAATGAGAACATTCCACACTGGTGGTGTATTTAAAGGTTCCGGTGCTATGAAATCCGTTGAAACAGCTATAGCCGGTGAGGTGGTTTCTAACGTTAAGACAAGAGAGTTGAGAACCCGTCACGGTGATGTTGTTAGAGTTGCTAACTACGAAGCTGATATCGAAGTTAAAGGGGATAAGAAGACTGAAAAATATCATATCCCGGCAGGTTCTACAGTATTCTTTGAAAACGGTATGAAAGTTGAAAAGGGCTTTAAACTTGCAACTTATGAACCGGTATCTCAGGGTGATGGTTCCCGTTTAACGGAAAAGGCTACAAAAGATATTACATCAGATCTGCCTGGTGAAGTATTATACGAAGACTTTACAGTTGATGAAAAGAAAGACAGACAGGGTAATATTTCCAGAACAACCAACAAGCAGGGTGTTATCTGGGTTCTTGGCGGTGATGTTTATAACCTTCCTGGCGGTTCTAAAGTTCTTGTAAAGAATGACCAGAAAGTTAAAGCCGGTGAAAAACTTGCTGAAACATTAACAATTTCCGAGCACGGAGGCGAAGTTCGTTTCGGTGAAGATCTTGTTATCGAAGATGTAAAATTTGAAGGTAAAAAGATTAAGAAAATTGTTCAGGGTAAAGAAATTACTATCGTAATTGCTTCATTAATGCCTGAAAATGCTTCATTTGAACAGACTAAAAAAGAACAATTATGGACAGTTGATAAAACCGGTGAAAAATACATTGTAAAAGCTCCGGTTGATACTCCGGTTGAAAACGGTATGATTATTGCCGAACTTATTGACGATGAATGTGCAGTGACTTCTTCCGGTGAAATCAGATACGTTGATGTTGAAGTTGATGAAAATCAGATTATTACAAAGCCTGGTGCTGTTGTATTTATTCCTGAAGAAATTCATCAAATTTCTAAAGACAGCTCGTTAAAAATGGTTGAAAACGGCACTTACGTTACAGCCGGTACCGAAGTTGTGAAAGATGTTTACTGCCACATCGACGGTATTGTTGAATTTAGAGAATACAACGACATCATTCACGAAATTACAATCAGACCGGGTGAATTGCATACACTTGCTAACGTCGGCGAATTGAAAGTTGACGAAGGTGAAGTTGTTAAGAAAGGTACTGTAATTGCTGAAGGTATCAAGGCTAAAGAAACTTCAATCATTACTATTATGGATTCAAATATTGATGATCTTGATATAGACGATTTGGACGAAGAACTTGATACAAGCCTTTCACTTGATGAAGACAGTATCTCGAACCAGCCTATACAAATTCTTGTAAGACCTGTTCAGGTACTTAATGTTGAACAGAAAAACGTATCGATTAAATTCAACACAACCGATGATTTGATTGATATTGTCCCTGTAACACAACTTCAGTACAAAGATGGTGCAAGAGTAAGAAACCTTGACGGTTCTACAATTACGAGAACAAGTCTTGTTCTTCAAATGCAGGGTTACCTCTCACACCTCAAAGGTATGGTTGAACTTGATGAAAAAGGTAATTTGAGAATTGTTGTTCTTGAAAACCTTATTGTCCGTCGTGAACAGGAAGGAAATGCAAAATCAACAACAGCATTGCAGACTGAACTTCTTGTAAAAGACGGTGAAACAATTTCACCGAAAACACCTGTTGCAAAAACTCAGGTTCTTGCAGTGAACGACGGTGTTGCATCAATTAAAAATGAAGACGCAGATGCAAGAAGATTGTTATTGACAAGTGAAAATTATGAAGAAGTCATCAAAATTGCTTCAAAACCTGTTGTTAAAAAAGGCGATTTTGTAAGACTTGACGGAGTAATTTCAGAAAGCGGAGATAAAGCAACAGTTTCCGGTCAGGTTATTTCAGTAAATAAGGGCGAGGTTACTATAAGAACAGGCCGTCCTTACTTAATTAGCCCTGGTACAATGTTACAGGTTGAAGCAGGTGCTCTGGTACTCCGCGGCGATATGCTTGCTACTCTGGTATTTGAAAGACAGAAAACAGGTGATATTGTTCAAGGTTTGCCGAGAGTTGAAGAACTGCTTGAAGGCCGCAAACCTAAAGATTGTGCAATTCTTGCTGAAGAAGACGGTGTTGCTGAAATCGTTACTGATGAAGATCTTCCGAGACTTTATCTTGTTAATGACAATGGCAGAACTGAAATTAAATACGCAATCGATGCTAACATTATTGTTCAGGATAAACAGAAAATTAAAAAAGGTCAGCCTTTAACAAGCGGTCCTTTAAATCCGCATGATGTTATCAGACTTTGCGGTCCTGAAGCTGCACAGCAGTATCTGGTTGATGAAGTTCAGCGTGTATATCGTTCACAGGGTGTAGAAATTGCTGATAAACACGTTGAAATTATAGTTCGTCAGATGACCAAAAAGGTTAAAGTTCTTGATGCCGGTGATACTACGATGCTTCCGGGTGAACTTGTTGAAATTCAGCATTTTGAAAATGAAAACAAGAAAATTGAGGAGGAGGGTAAAACTCCTGCAACTTGTGAATATATGCTGTTAGGTATTACAAAAGCTTCTTTGAATACTGAAAGCTTTATTTCTGCAGCATCATTCCAGGAAACAACCAGAATCCTTACGGAAGCTGCCGTTGAAGGTAAGAAAGATATGCTTCGCGGCTTGAAAGAAAACGTTATCATCGGTAGATTGATTCCTGCAGGTACAGGTTTCCATCACCTTTCTAATGCTAACGAAGAAAAAGAACGTGAAGAAAGAAAACGTGCAGTTGCCCAGAGAAATCAGGCAAGAAAACCTTCCGCAATTTTGGAAGAAATTGAAGGTATGTTCGGAGCTCCTGATTTGTCGCTCGGTGACGATGATAAAATTGAATAATTGATATTCAAATAATATAAAACTCCCTCAATTACTTGAGGGAGTTTTAGTATGTCTATATGATTTATAAACTTCTTAAAGATGGTATGTTATTAAAGAAATTTTAGTGTGAAAGGTTCTATATGTCTGAAGATGTAATGTCGGTGTTTAATGAAATCTATGAAAAACAGATTGTTCCACTAATTATACCAGTTGAAAAGAGCCGGATACAATTTTTAAGGCGAATGTTTACCTCTGAATTATTTTTAATTTTAACGACCTTGCTGGCTGTGGCAGGTTGTTGTAAAACAACGGAATATTTTGGCGTCGCTTTTCTTATGCTTTGTCTTGCGATGATAACTTTTTCTTTTGCCGTAGTTTTGCCGTTCAGTTATATGCGGGAATTTTCTCAAAAATTTAAACGATTTACAGTACAATCGGTTATAGACAGTTTCGGGAATATTACTTATTCAAATTTTTCAAATATTTCTGATGAATTTCTCCGTAAAAGTTTAATTATCAATCCCTTTAACTCAAGATTAGATGACGATTGTTTTGAAGGCTGGTATAAGAAGGTTTTCTATACTGTTGCGGAATCAAATTTTATAGGCGGGCACGGAAAACACACGTACACATTTAGTTATGTTCTTATTCTTTTCAAATTTAATAAACCAATAGGTGCCAGGACAATAATTGCGGATATAGACAGTTTTAATAAATTTTTAATGTACGGGTTAAGTCCGGAAGAAGCAGGTTTAAAAGAAATAAAACTGGAAGATGTTGAATTTGCAAAACGGTACAAAGCATTTTCAGAAGATGATATAGAGGGGCGGTATTTGATTACACCTGCTTTTATGGAGAGGTTTAAACAACTTAGAAAAATAATGAAAGCTCCAACTGCAAGATGTTCATTTTTTGACAATTATTTGTTGTTTGCAATTCCGACATTCAAGAATCGTTTTGAGTTGGCAAATATTTTTTGTACGTTGAAAAATCCGAAAAGATATTTGAAATTTTTTCAGGAACTTGCGGCAATTTTTGCAGTTATTGATTGTTTTAAACTTGACGAAAAGAACGGTCTGTAAATTTTCTTGAAAAATCGCATAATTGCTTGTAAAAAAAGATTGCCTGTGAGATAATTTGAGAGGAAAGGCAAGACATGTCGAACGTTTTAGTTTACACATTAGACGGAAAAATTTACATTAATTTGACAAATAGATGCACGAATGACTGTATCTTTTGCCTCAGAAAAGATAAGAGCGATGTCAAAGGGCAGGAACTCTGGCTTGATGACGAAAATTCAACTGCAAAAGATGTTATTGAACAGTTTGAAAAAATTTATAAGGAACCGCTCACACTTAACATTTCACCATTCACTGAGACTGTTTTTTGCGGTTACGGTGAACCTATGTTGAAGTTTGATGTGTTGAAAGAGGTTGCATCTTATATCAAGGACAAATATCCCGGTGTCAAAATACGTATCAATACTAACGGGCATGCAAATTTCATTTACAAAAGAAATGTTGTTCCGGAACTAAAAGGACTTGTTGATGAATTTTCTGTAAGTCTAAATGCTCCGACAAAAGAAGAATATAATGAACTTTCGCAGCCTAAGTTTGA
This sequence comes from Candidatus Scatousia excrementipullorum, assembly GCA_017694215.1. Lineage (GTDB taxonomy): Bacteria > Cyanobacteriota > Vampirovibrionia > Gastranaerophilales > Gastranaerophilaceae > Scatousia > Scatousia excrementipullorum. The sequence goes on from JADIND010000069.1 coordinate 8,451, forward strand.
CAATGCGTATGACGAGGTAAAAAATTTTATAAAGGCCTGTTCCGATGAAAAAATTCCGGTGGTTGCAAGCGTCGTTGAAGGTTATAAAGGCAGGCACCTTGACCTTGAATGCTGCGAGCAGACTGCACATAATCTTGGTGCAAAATTCAGAGTGAGAGAGTGGATTGTAAACGGTTACTAAATTTGAAAGGAAAATTTATATGCAAGTACAAAACATCTCTAATTCACAATCTGCAAGAACAAATTTTCAAGGGAAAATTAATATTATCCCTGGTGATTTGAGCTATGAACCTGCTAAGTATGTAAGAAAAGCTTACAATGTAATAGCGGATACAATTAAAAGCAAGCCGTATGATGTATTTCTCAAACAGAAAAACGGCTATGTTCAGGTTACGGCTCAAAAAGAAATGGATTATTTCAAAAATAAAGGAATAAAAGTTGAACTTCAGGTTCCGAATAACGCCGACAATTATATTGATACGGTTAATTATTTAGTTGTAAAGTATGAAATGGCTGCCCATGAGCAATCTGTTGCATATAAAAATCAGGTCAGCCGTTCGGTGATTAAGGCCTGGCAGAAGTTTAAAAATATTATGGAACATAACGAAGGTATTGACGTTTAAATAAACACACGAGTAACATATAATTGTAAACTAAAAGAAAGGACAAAAATATGACTCTATTAGACAAAATCATGAAACCGAAAACAATAGCAGTTATTGGTGCTTCTACCAAAGAACATACTATCGGTTCAGATATTATGAAGAGATTGCAGGAATACAAATTTAACGGAAAAATTTACCCTGTAAATCCAAAAGGCGGAATAATTGAAGGGCTTCAGGCTTATACCTCAGTTCTTGAAGTTCCGGGTGAGGTTGATTTGGCTATTATCGTTGTTAATGCCAAATTTGTACTTTCAACTATTGACCAGTGCCATGAAAAAGGTATCAAAGGTTTGTGTATAATTACTGCAGGTTTCAAAGAAACAGGCAAAGAAGGTGCTGAATTAGAAAAACAATTAGTTGAAAAAATTAAAGAATACGGTATGAGATGTGTTGGTCCTAACTGTTTAGGTGTGGTTAACACTAACCCTGAAATCAGAATGGACGGCTGTTTTGCAGAATCTCTTCCGGAAAGAGGTAATATCGGTTTCGTTTCTCAATCTGGTGCATTGGGCGGCGGTATTTTGAATATCTTAAAAGACCTTAACCTTGGTTTTGCACAGTTTATTTCAATCGGTAACCAGGCTGATGTTAATGCTGAAACTGCTATCGAGTATTGGGAAAATGATGATGATGTACAGCAGATTCTTTTATATATGGAATCAATCCAGAACCCTGCTAACTTCAGAAAATTGGCTTCACGTGTAAGTAAGAAAAAACCTATTCTTGCTTTAAAAGCCGGTCGTTCAGCAGCAGGTGCTTCTGCCGCTTCTTCTCACACAGGTTCCTTAGCAGGTGCTGATAAAGCTGCTGCTGCATTGTTGAAACAGTCAGGCGTTATCAGAGAATTTTCTTTACAGAACCTTTTTGAAACTGCAAAAGTTTTTGCTAACTGCCCTATCCCGAAAGGCGACAGAGTAGCAATTATCACAAACTCAGGCGGTCCTGGTATTATGGCAACAGATGCGGTTTGTGAATACGGTATGCAGATGGCTAAAATTTCTGATGCTACAAAAGAAAAATTAAGAAGTTTCTTGCCATCAGCAGCATCAGTTAAAAATCCAATCGATATGATTGCATCAGCTCCTATTGAACATTACAAACAAACTCTTGAAACAGTTATTGCTGATGAAAATGTTGATATGATTATTACAATCTATCTTCCGTTCTTAGGATTGAAAGATATCGATGTTGCTAAAGCATTGATGGAAATTAAAGCTAAAAATCCTCAAAAACCGGTTGTCGGCGTATTTATGACAACAAACGAATTCTTCTCAAAATTGTCTGATATGGATGTAAATATGCCGTTCTTTATGTATGCAGAACAGGCAGCAGACGGTTTGAACAGATTGAATCAGCAAAGACTCTGGATGGAAAGACCGGAAGGCAGAATTCCTTGCTACGATGTTGACAGAGCTAAAGTTGAAAGCATTATCAAAAAATCTCTTGCAGAAGGCAGAGCTCAACTTACAACATTAGAATCAATCGACGTTCTTCAGGCTTACGGAATCCGTGCTTGCAAATACGGGCTTGCAACTAATGAAGATGAGGTTGTTGAATTAGGTAACTCAATAGGTTATCCGGTTGTTATGAAGATGACTTCTAAAACAACTTCTCACAAAACCGATGTTGGCGGTGTTGTTGTTAACATTAAATCAGAAGAACAGTTGAGAAAAGAATACAAAGGACTCCTTGAAAGACTTGAAGCAAAAGGATTGCTTGAAGGTCTTGAGGGTGTTATCATTCAGGAAATGGTTAAAGGCAGCCGTGAAATGGTTTGCGGTATTGCAACTGACCCTCAGTATGGTCCTATGATGATGTTCGGTTTAGGCGGGGTGTTCGTTGAAGTTATGAAAGATGTAACTTTCAGAATTGCTCCTTTGACTGATGTTGACGCTGAAGAAATGATTAAATCTGTTAAGGCATACAAGTTACTCGAAGGTGCCAGAGGAACAAAACCAGCTCAGATGGATCAAATCAAAGAAACATTATTGAGATTATCTCAATTAGTAAGTGATTTCAAATTCATTGATGAGCTTGATATCAACCCGCTGTTAATATCTGAAACAACAGGTGAAGGTATTGCGGTTGACGGACGTATTAAAGTAAGAATGGAAGAAGCGAAAGAAGCTTTGAACTGCTCTTGCAGCGGTCAATGCTCACTTTGCCACTAATGCTTTGATTAGTTGAATAAAAAGACCGGTCATCCGACCGGTCTTTTTTGCCCCTGATTATATAATTTGAGAGGAGAATAATGATAAAAATAACCCCTAAAATTTCTGCCGCCATAGGTGCAACAAAAGATAGAATTTATATAAGAAGATTTGAAAAAGGTAAAATAGAAGATACACCTGCTTTTTATAATAAGTTAGTCCAAAAATCAGGAAAATCTTCTTCTAATTTAACAGAAGTTTTTAAAAGATGGTATCTGGCTTACAAAGATAATTTAAACTATCAGAATTATATCTCCGAGATTAATAAAAAATTTAGAGGTTAATTAAAATTGTAAAATCCGTCAGGCATGAGTAATTAATTCAGGTGCCTTAATCTTATTCTGCTCAAAACTTGCAATTTATAATATCCATTACATCCGCCTGCAGTGCTGAGGCGATTTTGTAAAGTGTTTTTATTTTGAAATTATATGCTCCGCGTTCAATGGCACTCACTGAATTGGTGCTTAATTCAGACTTGAATCCCAATTCTTCCTGCGACATTCCTTTTTTAAGACGTAAATATCTGATACTTTGCCCTAATTTAAATAGAAGTTCATCCTGCATAACAACAATTCTACCTGCTTGACATTTACTCATCTAATATGTAAACTTGTATTATTACAAGTAAACATGTAAAAATAAATGTAAAATAGGAGAGTTGAAATAGTATGAAAGCTGCATTTACTTTGGCGGAGGTTCTGATTACGCTTGGTATAATCGGAGTAGTCGCCGCAATGACCCTTCCCTCTGTTATAAATAAAACACGTAATAAAGAACTTCATACTGCATTTTTAAAAACTTATTCCGAGTTAAACCAGATTGCGGAATTGTTTAAAGCTGACTATGGAATTTCAGTTTCGGA
>JADIND010000070.1 GCA_017694215.1 Candidatus Scatousia excrementipullorum
AAACTGAATAAAATGTATTCTGAAGTGACACGGGCATTGAAATACCAGTATCGTGAAATAAAGCCGCAGCTTGAAGAATTGAACCGTTATATAGGAACAAACGAAGGCAAATACTGGATGATAGCAGAAGGCCACAGCGGTTTATACAGCCCTCAGCAGGTAAAAATATTTGAACAAATAACTGACAGACCTTATTATGCTGAAGAAGATATTGATACAGCCGTTGATAAAATATTGAACGGTGTACATTCAGGAGTATCCTCCACAAATGTTTTCCATGACAGAATCGGCAAACATGCACAATATGTAGCGGACATCAAAAAAGTCGGTCCCCAGCAAAAATATGCACTTTTCCACGACAATACATGGGGAGCCTCGGAACATGAAAATGTCTGGATAGATTCGCAGGGAATCACAAGAACCGATTACAGCGACCGCCGCGGCGGAGAGACAGGCTATATAACAGATGAAACCTGGAAAAACGGTAACTATATTGAAGAATTGCTTAACAAAAAAGGAAAAATTTCACCGGAAATTATTAACAACAAAGTTTATAAAAAAATAAATCCGACTGACAATTCAGAATACAATTTCTCATTGATAAGTGATATTATCATTAACGGCAAAAACCCTGCCTACAAAACAATAGCAGGCGGAATTAAAGATACAATTTATATCCCTGATTCAAACTGGATTTCTTCTTTCGAAAAAATTCTCTCAGGTATGACTAAAGGACAAATCGAAAGAGCTAATCTCGGACTGGAAGCAGCAAGAACAAACTATCAAAAACAATATAAAGAGATAATGAAACGGATTGAAAAAAAGACTTTCAATCCTGGAATAAACTCACGCGAAGAATATGAAAACCTTCCGGATGACGACAAAATTAAAATTACATTTGAAAAAATCGCAGCACAGCTTGCATATCCGAACTTTTATATGTCGGAAGAACTTGCCAAAGCAAAATCTCTGTCCGATATACAGAAAATTAAAGATAAATTAAAAACCAATGCAAAAAATGATTTTTACTATGCCTTCGGCAAAGATAAAAATATCCTTCTTTACTATGCTTACGAACACAGCAGAAAAGTTTCAGGCAAATTAATAGAAATCCTTAATAATAATAATGTTAAATATGAGTATGATATTATACCTAAAATTTTTAACAGTACAGCAGCCTATACAAAAGAAGAAGAATCTCAATTCACAGGAAGTATAAAAGATTCAATCAATTTTGTTATCAATAAAACAATGAAACAATTTGATGAAAATATACCTCCAACCGAAGAAAGTCTAAAAGCTAGAGAAGAATTCAAAACATATTTAACAGACTTCCTGAATGAAATTATGTACTTCAATACCGATGACTTGAAGTCCATGAAGTTCAGGGCTCAGGCTGTACGTAAATGGATTGATAAGACTTTCGACCCTGTAAGCGACGAAAAATTCGTTGAAATTTACAGAAAACTTCAGGATATGACAACGGAAGAATTTAACACCTATACAACCAATTTGACTGACGAAGATTTAGGTATAAAACCCATAACAGGTTATGATGTTCTTGTAAAAGTGAAAGCCGCTAATGATAAAGCCGAAACCCAGCTTATGAACAGGCTGTTTTTGGATGAATACGTCCAAAACATCAATTTAAGCAAGACAAAACCGATATATAAATACGGAAAAAATCAGAAAAGTCTCCGCGGTGCAATCTATACAAACGGCAGATCTTTTGATGATATTTACCTGACTTTTTTAAACGCAATGAGAAGCCTTGAATACGAAAAGATGTTTAATGTCTATAAAGATATTAACTACAGAAGATATAATGCAATGCCTTCATATCCTAAAGTTGAACTTGTCAAAGAATCGTCATTAAACAGTAAACTTAACGACGTAACAAAACTGACAACAGAAACCTTAGTAGGAATAAAATCGCGTAAAAATATTATGAACACGATTCACACAATAAATAAACTCAAAGAATATATAGGCAAAATCCCTGATGACAAACCTTTGAACAAAAAGGAATTTGCTATATTGAATACCTTAATTGGTGAATACCTGACAAACAACTTTACAGACCCGGATGCTGAGGCTGCTCTGAATGCGGCATATCAAATTCTGCAGGCAGATAAAGGAACACCGGCCAAGGATTTCAAAACATTAATTAATGTAATTGCAGAAGATTATAAAACCGTTGAAAAAATTAATGAAAGACACCCGTTTAAAGAATCTAACAAAGAAAATATGGAATCTTTACAAAACTACTATAATGAGTTATTCAACTTTAATATTCCGAAACGATACAGGAGATTACTCCGTGAGGATTTGGATAACTGGATTAGAGAGGAATTTAAGAAAAGAGATAACTCCCTTGGCAGCCGTTATACTGCCTATGAAATAAGAGCAAAACTTGATGAATTCGGAATAAAAAATAACACAAAAGGCAAACTGGAAAACTTCACAAAACTGCAAAACGCAATTTATGCGGTAAAACTATTGACAAACTCCGGAAACATTGATAAACAAGAACTTAAATCCATGCAGGAAGAACTCAATAATGCTGCCGGAGAATATATCAATAAATATGTTAAGCCGGAATACAAACAGCAGGCACAAAAGTTTATTAAAAAATGGATTAATAATGAAATTCACGGAAGAACCAATTCATATTACAATCCTCAAATGAGTCAGGCAGCAAAGAATAAATTCGAACATGATTTCAAAAAATATCACTATTCAAAACAGCCCGTGGAATTGTTCAAAGATTATATGATGTCTGCAGTAAAAGATTCGCCGGATGCGAAATACAAAGAATCCCATCAAAAATTCCTGCTGAATTTCCTTGATCTGTCAAAACTTATAGATATTCAGGAGTCATTAATGGAGGCCGTACAAACAGGCAACGCTGCAGAAGTAAGAAACTACTTTAAAGATTATTACGTAAATCCGTATAACAGTCCGTTCCCTCAAACAATGGATTCAGAAGAATCTTTGAGTTATATGGTACGTGCATTACTGGTAGATAATAACTTTGAAACCGCAAAAATGTTTGTGGAAAAACTCGGACTTGCCGAACGCTTAATCGATTTTGAATATAAACAATTCGACACCTATGAACCGGAAAAAATTGTTAAAAAGATTGTTAATATAGCAAAAAGCACGCAGGCAAATATGCTGGCAGCAAGAACAGAATTCAATAAACTTGAAAAAATTATTGACACAACAGATGATTTTGAGAAAGCTATTGAAGAAACAAAAGCAAATATCATAAAAGCAACCAAAAGGAATAATCGTAAAAGTGAAGTAAAAGCATATCTTGAAGCACTTGATAACACCAAAAAAGACATTCTTCAAAAAGCTGATTTCAAAAAATCATTTATTCTTCAACAAAATACTGATGATGCAATAATGAATGTTATTAAAAAAACCAATGAAGAATCAGTAGAACAGCAGCAGTACCTGAA
>JADIND010000071.1 GCA_017694215.1 Candidatus Scatousia excrementipullorum
ACTGTGGGCTGTTGATAAAACAAAAACCAATATGGGAGCAAGGCTTTTAAAGAATTGGATTTGCCAGCCTCTGAAAGATATAAATCAGATTCTGGCACGTCAAAATTCAATTTCGGAATTTGTTGAAAAAACCGATGTGAGAAAATCTTTTATTGAATGTTTACAAAAAGTTTATGATATCCAGAGGCTTTCCACCAGAATGAGCAACGGTTCTGCCAGTCCAAGAGATTTTTTGAGTCTGAAAGATTCTTTGTTTGTTCTTCCAGAACTCGTTGAAATAGCCTCTAACCTTGAATATAATCCGCTGCAGCCTATTTCTGATTATCTTTCGGAAATTCAGGATTATACGGCTTTAATAGATAAAACTTTAGCGGAAAATCCTCCGATTGTAATAAAAGACGGCGGAATTATTAAAGAAGGTGTTAACGGAGAACTTGATTATTTCAGAGATTTGCTCTCAGGAGGAGAAAACTGGCTCAAAGAATTTGAAGAGTCCGAAAAAGAAAGAACCGGAATTAAAAATCTTAAAGTCGGTTACAACAAAGTTTTTGGTTATTTTATAGAAATTTCTAATTCTAATCTCGGGCTTGTGCCTCCTGAATATATAAGAAAGCAAACTCTTACAAACGGTGAAAGATTTATTACGGATGAATTGAAAAAACATGAAGATGATGTTCTTTCTGCAAGATTTAAATCGTCTGAACTTGAATATAAAATCTTTGTTGATTTCAGAGAGTATTCAAAGGAATTTGTATCAAAAATAAGAGAAATTGCTGAATGTATAGCAAAAGCCGATGTTTTTTCATCTCTTGCTGAAGTTGCGGTTGAAAACAGTTACTGCAGACCTGAAATTGATGAATCGGATGACTTTATTGTGAAAAACGGACGTCACGCAGTGTTGGAAAAAATTCTGCCGCTGGGTGAATATGTTGCGAATGATTTGGAATTGAAATGTAATTCAACTTCTGAAACTCAGTTTATGATTTTGACCGGTCCGAATATGGCGGGTAAATCAACTTATATGAGACAAAATGCCCTTATTGCACTTCTGGCTCAAATCGGCTCCTGGGTGCCTGCAGATTACGTTAAACTTGGAATTATTGATAAGATATTTACCAGAGTTGGGGCATCAGATGATTTAACTCTCGGACAGTCAACATTTATGGTTGAGATGATTGAAACGTCCTACATTCTTAACTCTGCGACAGAAAGAAGTTTCATTCTCCTTGATGAAATCGGAAGAGGCACAAGTACTTATGACGGGGTTGCGATTGCTTGGTCTGTTGCAGAATATATTGCGACTAAAATCAAGGCAAGATGTATTTTTGCAACACATTATCACGAACTGAATGTTATGACAAAAACATATCCGCAGATTAAAAATTATCGTATAACAATTTCGGAAGAAAACGGTGAAATTGAGTTTTTGAGAAAGATTGTTCAAGGCGGAGCAAGCAAAAGCTACGGTATTCAGGTTGCCAAAATGGCAGGATTGCCGTCTTCCGTTATAAAGCGTTCACAGGATTTGATGACCAAAATGCAAAGAGATTATTCAAAAGATTTAGCAACCCGAAAGAAAAATGTTGATAGCGATGAGCTTGTTGTTCCGCAGTTAAATTTATTTAATTAATTTTTGTAAATTTTTATAAATATATGAGCAAAATTTTTAATTTATGCGTTTTAATGTTAGTAAGTTGAAGTGTAGGAGTAATTTATGTCAGTAAGTTTAAATCCGAATATTAATTTTACATCATACAGATTGCCTGATAATGTTGTTGAAAAAGCCAGAGAACAGGCAAAAGCAGAAAATAATACACTTGCAATGAGTGTGCTTGATCAATGTCAATTTGAAGCAGACAAAAAAGGTGCTACCGATAAACATGAAAAAGAGCCGGGTAAATTGAAAAAAGCTATTGCATCCGTTGCAAAATTCTTCACGGCGACAGAAGAAATTACCAAGGGAACGGCAAAAGGTGCAGTTTACGGCACAATGACGGGTATCGGCTGTCTGGCTGCAGGCTGGTTGTTCAATGCACTTCCAAAAGGATTTAAAAAAGGCGGTTCTTTAAAACAGGTATTTAAACAGCCGCTTAAGAGCATGAGTACTCCGGTGAAAGTCGTTTCTGCTTTAGCTGCAGCTGGCGTTGCTGTGTATCATGTTATAAGAGGCAAACTGCAGGCTAACCAGCGTAATGCTTTTGTAGATCAGAAATTAAGAATGGGAAATTAAAGTTTAATAGTTCACAACTATATATTAAAGAAGGCTGAAATTAAATTTTCAGCCTTTTGTTTATCTTTGTTATTTCGTCTTACCCGTTCTCTTGTAATATTCTTCAATAAAGCCTGTATTAAAGTTTCCGCTGGTAAATACGGGATCTTCAATTATTGCCTGATGGAACGGAATTGTTGTTTCAATACCTGTAATAACATATTCTTTTAATGCCCTATACATTCTTCTGCGGGCCTCGTTTCTTGTCCTGCCCCAGCAGATAAGTTTTCCTATCATAGAGTCATAATAAGGCGGGATTTTGTAATCCTGATAAACATGAGAATCAACTCTTACTCCGAATCCGCCCGGTGTTACATAACCGGTAATTTGACCCGGATTTGGCATAAAATCTTTTTCAGGATTTTCCGCATTAATACGGCATTCGATTGCATGGCCTCTCAAAACGATATCGTCCTGAGTGAAGTCTAAAGGTTCCCCTGCTGCAACCATAATCTGTTCTCTGACTAAATCAATATTGGAAATCATTTCGGTTACACAGTGTTCAACCTGAATACGGGTGTTCA